>JBARQF010000120.1:0-1585 GCA_049643605.1 Dehalococcoidales bacterium | reverse complement strand
GGGTTGGGGAAATCAGCGGTTATCATCGGGTCCGGTAAAATTGGCCTGGGAGCCATGCTGTGTGCCAGAGCCAACGGAGTAGCTCCGATTATTGTTGTTGATATGGTTAAATCACGCCTGGATAAAGCGCTGGAAATGGGCGCCGATGCTGTGCTTAACGCTGCCGAAGTTGATATTGTCTCTGAGGTCATTAAGCTAACCGACGCCGGCCCGGATGCGGTGCTCATCTGTGTACGCGAAGGAAAAGTCCTGAATCAGGCGGCCCAGATGGTCAGGCTGGGTGGCACGATAGCGCTGACGGGGTTCATAAACCCGATGCAGGCAGACCCCCGGCTCTGGACGGAAAAACAGTTAACCCTGAGAGGGCACATCAGCGGCCCGGTGAAAACGGCGCTGAACCTGATGGAAAACAAATCAGTAGATGTCAGGCCGCTAATCTCCGAGATTATGCCTTTAGCAGATGCCCAGAGAGGGTTTGATTCAATACGGAGCGGGCAGAATATCGCGGTTCTGCTGAAGCCATAAACGCAGGGAAGTTTTGCACCCTGTCCACACTGAACTATTTACTGGTTGACTTTGCTTTATCAACCTTTAAGCCATCAGATTGGTTCTGCCGCCGTTGCAGGCAATGATTTCCGCCGTGATGAAGTCGGCATCGGCTGAGGCCAGGAACAGCGCCAGGTGAGCTATCTCTTCCGTAGTGCCCAGCCGGCCCAGGACGGAAGCGCTTATACCTACTTCGATTAATGTTTTCACCTGTTCCGGTGTCCGGCTGGCGTAAATCAGCGGGGTTAGAATTCGTCCGGGAGCGATGGCATTGACGTTTATTCCGTAGGGACCAAACTCGCGGGCGCACGCCTTGGTAAATGCATTCACGCCGGTTTTTGAAGCGGCATAGGCGGCCTGTCCCGGGTCATTGCCCCCTAATGAGGCCGTCGAAGATATATTTATAATTTTCCCCGACCTTTGTTTTACCATATGTCTGGCTACAGCCTGGGTACAGAAGAAGAGGCCTTTGAGGTTGGTATCAAGTATAAGGTTCCAGGTATCTTCGGTTAAATCAAGTATCGGGGTGGGGCGGTTGATTCCGGCGTTGTTCACCAGAATGTCAATACTTCCAAATTCGTCAATCACTTTCTGTACCATCTTGTCCACTTGTTCCCTGACGCGCACGTCCATTGATATCGCCAGGGATTCTCTTCCCATAGCCATTATCTCGTTGCGCACCTGCTCGATGGTTTCGACGTTGCGACTGCAGACGGCGATGTCAGCTCCGGCGCTGGCAAATTCCAGGGCGATGGTTTTCCCGATACCGGTGCCGCCACCGGTAACAACGGCTTTTTTCCCTTCCAGTTTCATTCCGGTTGCTCCTTCAGGCGTGAATTATTTTCCGAAGACAGGGAGATTTTATCACTGCTATGCCAGAGAAGCAATTGTTATATAGGAAAATCGAAATATTGCTATAATAGGGGCATTATCAGGCGAGATGAGATATACAGAAAAAGGAGGCAGGCCGTGTTAAAACTGACCACTGAGCCGCTGGGAAGACTGATGCGTGTGGATGAGCCGGTGGAAGAGCTGGGTA
>JBARQF010000119.1:0-7337 GCA_049643605.1 Dehalococcoidales bacterium | reverse complement strand
CTCCTGAGAACCCGCCAGCGCTTCCTGCGCCAGTTCCGTAAATCTCTCCTGTTTCATGGCTTACTTACCTCCTAACCTTTCCACCTCTGATTCAAGCTTTGCCATTTTATCCTGCATCTCACCCATCCGCTGCACCAGGCGCAGGATGACCTCCACCCCGGCCAGGTTCACCCCCATGTCCTCCACAAGCGTCCTGACCCGGCGGAGCAGGTCTATATCTCTATCCGAGTAGAGCCGGATGTTGCCCTGCGAACGTTTCGGCTCTACCAGACCGATTCTTTCGTAGTAGCGCAGTGTATAGGTCTGCGTGCCCAGAATCCGGGCGGCAATGCTTATCACATATCTAGGTTCGTCGTTTTGTTCCATATAAACTGGCCTCCTTTTAAGTAGAGCGGAGCTCGTTTAGCTGGTTAAATAGCTCTTTTTCTTGGTCCGATAATTTTGTGGGCAGGACAACGTTTACCCTGGCGAATAAGTCGCCGCGCGACGAATTGCCCAGATGGGGCATTCCCTGTCCGGCAAGGCGGAAGGAACGTCCGTTCTGTGTCTCCGCGGGAATCTTCAGCGCCAGCTTCCCTTTCATGGTGGGTACCTGTACCTCTCCACCCAGCACCGCAACCGTAAGTGGCACCGGGGCTTCCACATGTAAATCGTCGCCGCGCCGTTCAAATTGACGGTGCGCCCTCACCGATACCAGCAGGTAAAGGTCGCCACTGGCACCGCCGCTATACCCGGGTGAACCTTTGCCGGCGATACGCACCCGCGAGCCGGTCTTTACGCCGGCGGGTATCTTGACTTCAAGTCGTTTAATGCGGGGCACTCTTCCGGCACCCTGGCAGGTTGAGCAGGGCACGTTCCGGATAAAGCCGGTGCCCTGACAGGCAGAGCAGGGCTCTTCCGACTGGAGGCTGATGGTCCGGGTGGTGCCATGAAAAGCTTCCTCAAGCGTTACCTCAATCGACGTCTCAATGCTCCGCCCCCGCATCGGTCGGGTGCGCCGTGTGTAGGTACGGGCGCGACCGCCGCCAAAAAGCATTTCATCGAACAGGCTGCCCATGTCCTCACCTTCAAAATGGAAGCTGGTGGCACCGTCGCCACCGCCGAAGTCCCAGCGAGGCGTCTGCTGACGTTTTGCCTGTTCGAACTGCTCGGCGTACTGCCACTGGTCCCCGTACTTGTCGTATTTCTTCCGGTTCTTCTGGTTGGAGAGGACCTCGTGAGCCTCGTTGATTTCCTTGAACCTGGCCTCAGCCGACTTGTCGCCGGAGTTCACGTCGGGATGATGTTGCCGTGCCAGTCGGCGGTAGGCTTTCTTTATCTCCTGCTCGCTGGCGTTGCGGCTGATTCCGAGAGTTTCATAGTAGTTTTTCTTGGCCATGACTGTGCTATACCTCTGAATAAATTGTACAACATAAACTGAATAAAATCAATAGTAGTGTATAATGAAAGTTAATACCAATTTATTAACTATTTATTAACTATACCGGATACTACCCGGGTAGATTGGAATGACTGTTGGGTGCCCCAGACCGCAGGGGTGGATGGTCAGGGCCGTGCGGCGTAAGCAAAAATATCCAGGAACTCGGCCAGAATCCGCGCGGTAGCCCCCCAGATTATCCTGCCCTGGTAATTGTAGCGGTAAGTGGTGACCGTTTCACCACCTCTTAACTCCTGGCGGGAGTGGCCACTGTCCAGCAGTGCTGAGATGGGGGCTTCGATTATTGCCTCGGTCTCCCGGCCGTCAACCCGGAATTCATAGGGCCAGGGGATGGCGGCCAGGAATGGCGTGATGATGTAGTTCGTCTTGACGCTGGTCTCGTCAAGCTCGCCGAGAACCTCAACATCATCGGGTTTCAGGTTTATTTCCTCGGCGCTTTCACGCAGCGCGGTATCAAGCAGGGTTTTATCCTGCGCTTCGTACGTGCCGCCGGGAAACGATATCTCTCCCTTGTGCTTTTCCACCCACTCGGTGCGCTTGATGAACAGGATATGGTATTGTCCGTTCTTCTCGTAGATGGGCACCAGAACGGCAGCCGGAATACCATTCGGGTCGACGATACGCCGCTTCTCTCGCCGGGAAAGTATTTGTTTTAATCTTTCCTTCACTGTTGTTATGTTATCGTTATTTCGTCGCCAAGACAAATCATCGTGTCTTGGGCTATACTACGACTAACAAATCAGGCGAGCTGAAAAATGAATAAGAAATGGATGCCAATTGTAGCGGGAACGATAGGTATAATCGTTGGTATATTACTGGTGCCGTTTATATGGTTCTTTCAAGGTATACATGAATTAGAGGTGGGCCCACTAGATATGAAAGCATGGCTCGCAATTGTTGTGCTTACATTACTTGCCATATTTGCTATTGTTGGTGGCATCTACCATATATTTAGAACAAGGTGGTCCTTGGCAATAGTGGGCTCCGTCGCGACTTCTATTCTTTTATACTTGGCGTCAGCATTTTTTGTGCTTCCAGGAATAGCCGCCATCGTTCTGACGGTACTATCCAAGAAACAGTTTAGATAATCCAGTGATATGGAAAACACCTTCCGTTTAATCAAGACCTGCTCAAGCGCTCGGGCAGGGGAGCTGATAACTCCTCACGGTACCGTACCGACCCCGGCCTTTATGCCGGTGGGCAGCCAGGGGACGGTCAAGACGCTGACCCCGGAAGAGGTGAAGGGAATTGGCTATGGCATGATATTGGCCAACACCTATCACCTTTACCTGAGGCCGGGCATTGACGTGGTGGAGGGACTGGGTGGTTTACATAAAATGATGGCCTGGGACGGCGCCATACTGACCGACAGCGGCGGCTACCAGGTCTTCAGCCTGGCCCCGCTCTGCAAGGTCAGTGAAGAAGGGGTGACCTTCCGCTCTCACATTGACGGCAGCGAGCATACTTTCACTCCCGAACTGGCCATTGTGTATCAAGAGAAACTGGGGGCGGATATTATAATGGTGCTGGACGTTTGCTCGGCTTACGACGACAGCTTTGAGAAGGTGCAGCAATCCATGGAGCTTACCCATCGCTGGGCGGAGAGGTGTCGGAAAGCACACAAAAATCAAAACCAGGCGTTGTTTGCCATTGTGCAGGGCGGCGTCTTCCCCGAGTTGAGGCAGCGGTCGGTCGAATTTCTTACCGCTCTTGATTTTGACGGCTACGCACTTGGCGGCCTGAGCGTCGGCGAACCGAAAAACCTGACCTTTGAAACGGTGGCACAGACGGCAGCGCGGTTGCCCGGGGAAAAACCGAGATACCTGATGGGCGTGGGCTCTCCGGAGGACATCATCGAGGGGGTGGCGCGGGGCATTGATATCTTTGACAGCGCCCTGCCCACCCGTGTCGCCCGCAACGGCGCCCTTTTCACCTGGGAGGGGCGTCGCAATATCAGGAACGCCACTTTCAGCCGTATGGAGCAGCCCATCGTTGCCGACTGCGGATGCTATACCTGCCGCACCTTTTCGGCGGCGTACCTGCAGCACCTTTTTAAAAGCGGGGAACTGCTGGCATACCGGCTGGCGACGATACACAACCTGTACTTCATACACAACCTGGTGGAGAAAATACGGATAGCGATAACGGACGGCACTTTTTCCCGTTTGCGCGAGGAATTCTGGTCGCGCTACGAGCCAACGGATGAGCAGGTCCGGGTCAGCCAGAAACAGAAGTGGTTGAAATCGAAAAGG
Organism: Dehalococcoidales bacterium; assembly: GCA_049643605.1. Lineage (GTDB taxonomy): Bacteria > Chloroflexota > Dehalococcoidia > Dehalococcoidales > RBG-16-60-22 > E44-bin89. Next base: position 3,647 of record JBARQF010000119.1, on the reverse strand, counting down.
CACAGACTTGACATCGGTATTGCGGGGAATTAATATAGCCATATCAACTGCTTGTGAGCATGTCTAAGAACAGCCCTATTAAATAAAAGGAGGTTATTGATGGCTTTAGACGAAAAGCAGAAAGAACAGATGGCCAAGGAAATTCTGGAGGCGCAGAAGGCGCAAAAACCTATCACAAACCTTACCGACCGCTTTCCCGATGTCACCGTTGACGAGGCCTATGACATTCAGATGAAACTGGTTAAGGAGCGGCTGGCGAGCGGTGAGAAAATTGTCGGTCGCAAGATAGGGCTCTGTGCCAAAGCCAATCAGATAATGTTCGGCGTTGACGAGCCCATTTACGGGCACATCTTCGATACCATGGTTGTTCCCGAGGGTGAGCCGGTCTCGCTTGGTAAACTGGCGAAGCCGGTGATTGAGGCTGAAATCTGCTTTATCCTCAAGGAAGAATTGAAGGGCCCGGGCGTGGACGTCGCCAAAGTATTTGCGGCGACTGCCGGTGTATTGCCTGCCTTTGAAATCGCGGGCAACCGCTATAAAGAGCAGAGAAAGAAGGCGCCGGACGGTATTTCCGATGATTCCGGGGCCTGTGGAGTGGTGCTCGGCGGCCAGTTGACACCGATTGACGGCATTGACCTGCGGCTCATCGGCATGGTGCTGGACAAGGATGGTGAGGTGGTTGCTACCGGCGCTGGCGCGGCGGTACTGGGCAATCCGGCCCAGGCGGTCGCCAGCCTGGCTAACAAGCTGGCCGGTTATGGCATGAGCATCGGCAAGGGCGAGTTCATTATCTCCGGTTCGTTGCACGCTGCGCTCTTCGTGGAAGGACCATGCAGCTACCGTGCCCTGTTTGACCGACTCGGTTCGGTAACGGTACGTTTCGTGGAGTAAACGCCATACCGCAGTATTGGTCTTAAGGATGCAATCGGGCCAGCGTGAAAACGCTGGCCTGTTGTATAATGGCAGATATATCAAGGCTATTTTAGAGTCAGAAAAGAGGAGGGTGAGATGGTGAGTAAGCGAACTGAAGAGCTCATGGCACTGGACCGGAAGCACCTGGTACACGGCTTTGCTGTGGTGGGCAGCGAGGAAGAATGGCCGATTATCGAGAGGGCGGAGGGGGTAAAATGCTGGGATACCGAGGGAAAGGCTTACTATGATGCTGCCTCTCAGCAGACGAGCAATACACTGGGACATGGACAGAAGGAAATCATCGATGCTATCTGCGAGCAGGCGCGGAAACTGCAATTTGCCCATCTTCTGGCCAGACAGTCGAACGTACCCATTATCGAATATGCGGCGGAGCTGGCCGGGGTAGTGCCGTCAGGGATGGCCCATTTCTTCTTCACCAATGGTGGCACGGAGGCGGTGGAGACGTCCTTCAAAATGGCACGCCTGTACTGGCATGTTCACGGGAGGCCGAAGTATAAAATCATCAGCCTGCAGGACGGCTTTCATGGGGCTGGAATGGGCTCGGCAGCGGCGACACGTGCCGGGAGCGGCGCGTTCTGGACCGGGTATGCACCGCTCGCTGCCGGATTTATCCAGGCACCCACCTTTTACTGCAACCGCTGTGCTTTTAATCTGAAATACCCGTCTTGTGATATTCTCTGTGCCCGCTACGTGGAAAAAGTCATCAAGACGGAGGGTGCGGACAGCGTCGCCGCTTATATCGCCGAGCCGGTGATGGGTGCGGCGGGCAACGTGGCCCCGCCACCCGAGTATTTCCCCATCGTGCGGCAGATATGCAATGACCACGATGTGTTCATGATTTGCGACGAGGTGCAGACCGCTTTTGGTAGAACAGGGAAACTGTGGGGTCAGGAGCACTGGCCGGCAAGCTGGGATATAATGACCGTGGCCAAGGCGATTAACGGCTGCTATCTTCCCTTCGGCGCTACCCTGCTCAGCGACCGGGTTTTCGAGGGACTGAAGGGTACCATGGTCTGGCACGGCTTCACCCAGCACGGCAACCCCATCTGCGCCGCGGCGGCCAGTGCCGCGCTGAAGATTATTTTCCGGGATAAAATGGTGGAGAACGCGGAAAAGGTGGGCGCTTATGTCCTGGAGCGCATGAACCGGGAGTTTAAAGCCCTGCCCAGTGTCACTGATTGCAGCGGCCTGGGGCTGATGCTCGGGGTAGAGGTGGTAAGGGATAAAAAAACTATGACACCGTTCGACAGCGCAGCAATGCAGAAATGGGTACGGAAAGTGCTGGAGAGGGGTCTGTACGTCCGCATGGCACTGGCTAAGGACTATACCCGGGTGCGTTTCAACCCGCCGATTATAACCACGGAAAAAGAAGCGGACGAGATGCTGGATATTCTTTACGCCTCAATCAAGGAACTGAAATAACAACAGGAGGAAGATGCCATGGAAAGTCAGGTGAAACTTGATGAGGAACGCATTGAGTTACTCGAGAAATTCAAACAACATCTGCCGGAGACGTATGCCGCCGAGCGTGGTGTTATCGATACGGTGTATCAGGACGGCGCGCTCAGTGTCAAGGTCAAAAGGCTAATGGCGCTGGCGATAGCGCTTCGTATCGGCTGCACCAGTTGCATTCTGGGACAGACAAAGCGTGCGCTTGAGCAGGGAGCGACCAGGGAAGAAATCCTGGAGACTATCAGTGTCAATGTAACGATGAGCGGCACCACCGGTTTCGCCGAAGCGCTGCGCGTGCTGAAACTGCTCGATGAGCTGGGCGTGCTCTAGGCGACGCTCTGTTCAATCCAATCCAGGTAGCCCTGATTGCCGCCGATGATGGGCAGGGCAATGACCTCAGGTACATCGTAGCTGTGTAACTTGCTGACCAGGGCGACGATTTCCGGGAGCAGCGTTGATTTGGTCTTGGCAATGAGCAGGTTCTCCCGGGCCGAATCGGGCTTGCCTTCCCACCAGAAGTAAGAGTCAATCCCGCGCACGATATTGACGCAGGCCACCTTCTTTTTTTCGAGGAGCACCCTGGCGATGTGGTCTGCCTCTTCAATGCTTTCGCTGGTAATCAGGACAACGATGTACTGGGCCGCTTCCATTCACCCGCCTCAGACAATGGCCAGCATTTTGTCCACCGCAGTTTTGGCTTTGAGTCTGGTGGCCTCTGATACCTCGACCACCGGTCTCATTTCTTCGAGCGACCAGAGGACTTTCTCCAGAGTGATGAGTTTCATGTTGGGGCAGACGGCCTGTTCTGATACCGGAATGAACTTTTTGCCCGGGTTTTCCTTTTTCAGCCGGTGGATGATACCCAGTTCAGTGCCAACAATCATTTCCTGAACGTCATCCCGTTGGGCGTACCGTATCATACCGCCGGTGCTCATGACCTCATCCGCTACGGCGGCAACGTCAGGGCGGCATTCGGGGTGTACCACCGCCTTCGCCCGGGGGTTTTCCTTCTTGAGCTGTACAATATCCTGGGGCTGAATGCGGACGTGTGTCGGGCAGTAGCCCGGCCAGAGGTGAAACTTCTTATTTACCTTGGTTGATACATAGTGCCCCAGATACTGGTCGGGAACGAAGAGTATCTCGTCATTATCGATGCTTTCTGCCACCTTGACGGCATTGGCCGAGGTACAGCAGATATCGGATTCGGCCTTTACCGCCGCCGTTGAGTTGATATAGCAGACCACGGTGGCATCGGGCAGTTC
>JBARQF010000118.1:0-4328 GCA_049643605.1 Dehalococcoidales bacterium | reverse complement strand
GTAAAGTGGCAGCAGCCGGCTGGCCGCATCCGCCATGTTGAGTGTACCGGTAGAAAAGTAGATAAAGCCAACGCCCAGCAGGTAGAAGCAGCCCGCAATCGTACCCAGAATCAAATAGCGGAAACTGGCCACCACCGCGCGGTCGCCACCAAGCGTTATCAGTGCGTAGCTGGCCAGGGAATATATCTCCAGGAAGACGAAAAGATTGAAAAGGTCGCCGGTAATCACCACGCCCACCAAACCGCCGATAAGCAGGAGAAGTAATCCGTAAACGGGGATGCCACGGCGGGGGGTATGATACAGCCCTGCCTCCGGTGGGTAAATCACCGCAATAAAGCCAATGAACACGATGATAATGACCATGAATGCCGAGAGGTGGTCGAGGACATATTCAATGCCAAGTGGAGGTGGCCACCCGCCGAGAAAATGACGTAACTCCCCTTCGGCAAGGACACGGCAAAGTCCGACACCGGCGGCCACCAGTGCCAGTGCCATGCCAATCGCCGCTGTCGTATATGCCCATCTCAGCCGCCATATGCCGACCAGTGCCGAAATAAAGCAGAACAGCAATAATGGCGCGAGGATGAGAATCGGTAAGCTGGACATTTACTCTGAACTCTCTTTCATATTAGCCATTATGGCCCTGTCATCCAGTGTTTTATAAGCACGATAAATGCGCAGGAGAAAGGCCAGCGCCACCCCGGTCAGGGAAAGCCCCACCACGATACCGGTCAGTATCAGCACATGCGGTAGAGGGTTGATGTATTTAGCCGCCTCCATGCCGAGCATTTCGTCGATAACTGGCACCGAACCGCCGGTTTTGGTGGCACCTTCGATAAAGAAAAGGAAAATAGCGGTCTGGAAGATATTCATCCCGATGAGTTTCTTCATCAGATTACGCTTGCCGAGCATCCCGTAGATGCCGATGGCCAGCAGGACTACAATCATAAAGTACACGTATCGGGATAAGAACAAGTCAATGACTACCATCTTTCACCAGCCAGGCTATCGAAAATCAATACCAGCGCGCCGAAAACAGCCAGTCCGATACCTATCTCCACAATTAAAATGCCAACTGCTCTCAACTCGGCACCGTGTATCCAGAAAAAAGGCAGATTTCCGTAGTCCAGAAACGCCCCGCCGAATATCATGGGGATTATCCCGGCAAGACCAAAGATGAGCATACCAATGGCACCAAGCGCCAGCGCCAGTTTTGGCGAGAATTTCTGATGTGCGATTCTGGTACCCAGGTATAGCCTCTGCAGTATGATGCTTACCGCCAGCAGAACACCTCCCTGGAATCCCCCGCCGGGACCGTAGTGCCCGTGGATGATAACGTACAGCGCAAAGAGCTGAATGAACGGTATCAGCAGGCTGCATATAGTCTGAATGATGATGCTTTGATAATGTTGCTTTATCATCTTTCTTTTCTCTTCATCAGGATGAGGACGCAGGCCAATCCGGCGGTGAAAATCACTATCGTTTCACCCAGAGTATCATAACCGCGATAGTCGGCCAGCACCGCAGTTACGATATTCGGGGTATGCGTGTCTTTCACTGAATCTTCAATATAGGTGGGGGAAACGTGCGTATTCGCCGGAGCCTGCGGGTCAGCATGGTCAGGCAGGCCGACGGTAGCGTAAAGCATCAACGCCACGAATAGCAGCATAATGAACGCGTTAAACCACCTCAATCTTCCGACCTCCGTCTGGTAAAGAATAGCGCCACGATGAACAGCACTCCGCTTATCCCCGCCCCCAGTGTCGCTTCAACGAAGGCAACATCAATTGCCCCCATCTGGCTGAAGAGCAGGGCCACCAAGAAGCTGTAGACGGCAAGCGCCGCCACCGCTGCCAGAAGGTCATGCAAAGACAGAGCAATAAGCGCGGTTACTATCAGGATTACCAGCAACCAGAAATCTAACTGCCATATCATGACGGTTCAACCTCTTTTGCTTTCTGTTCCGTCTTTTGTCGTATCCATGGCTGGCGGCCGGTGCGCAGAGCGGCTCGGGCAATGGCATGTGTGGCCGTAGGACTGGCAATAAGGACAAAGAATAGAATAAACAGTATCTTCACGGTGCCCAGTTCCCACCCGTTGTAGACGGCCAGGCCGCTCAGCACCAGTATTGAGCCCAGCGTCTCTGACTTGCCCACGGCGTGGGTTCTGGCGTAAAAATCGGGGAGACGGAGCAGTCCGAGAGCGCTTACCATCAGGAAGAAAACACCGGCCGCAATCAGGACTATGGCGATAACCGTTCCAACCATCAGAGCCTCTCCCCTCCCCGGTCGAAGTACTTGCCCAGCACAATGACGATGACGAAGTTTAACAACGCGTAGGCGATGGCGATATCGACAAACATATTGACACGCTCGAAAAGAAAACCTATTAAAATCAGTATGATAAAGCCATTGGTGCCCACCAGCCCGGCGGCGATAATTCGGTCGAATATGGTCTTCCCCACTGCCACCCGGTACAGCGCGATGGCGGTAAGCACGACAATGAAGATGGTAACACCCAGAAGGAAAGAATTCATTTTTCGAGCTCCTTCAGGGAATAAACCCAGCGGACCTCTGGGGCGGGCTCTTTTTCTTCCAGGTACACCCTGGCGACTTTGCTCTGCATGGTTCCGTTAATAAGTCCTGAAGCCAGTGGTGGCTTTAATGTATGGATAATATAGTTGCCGTTCTCAAGGCTGACGGTGATGGTTCCGGGCGTCAGGGTTATCGAATTGGCCAGCGTTACCTGAGCCATGCCCTTGCGCATCCGGGTACGGAAGAGCAATAACACGGGATCGATTGGCATTTTGGGGTGGAGCACGAGGTAAGCAACCTGCACGTTTGCCAAGATGATTTGAAGCAGCAGCCAGGGAATATAGAGGAGAAAACGCCATATCTGCCGGAAAACCTGCCCGCTTTTTATGCCCAGTTTTTCACCACGCTGTAATGCAAAATAGAAGAGGTCGTTGGTCAGAAAGGTGACCAGGGCGGCAGAAATTGCGCCGATGATGATGTATTTTGCCTGGTATCGACCGGAAAGCAGAAGCCAGAAGGCGAACAGGATGACAAATTGCAGAATGATGCTTAATAAACGGTTCTGCCCGTGAATCGTGATTCCGGGTACGTTTAAAGTATCCTCTATCGTATCCGGAACTTCTTGACTGGCAATATGGATGTGGCTACGCCGTTGCAATGACATTTACTTATCTGCCATAAGCTTAGACCATGATTATGAATTCGGGCTTCCGCTATATTGCTTATAATTGTTGATAATAATACTTATTCGTTGTTTTTGTAAAATTAAGCAGTTCTGCTTATTGAGCAGGTGTTGCGGACCATGAATTTGATTGCTCTATGGCCCAATGCGGGTAAAAGGCAAACCGTATTTATTATGATATATATTCGGTCAGGAGCCTTCATTAAAAAGCTTTCTCAGGTAGGTTACCGATTTTCGGGCAATCGGTTCCGGGTCTCCTTCCGGAACAATAACTACCGACGCTGAGCCCTCAAATCCCTCGTTTTTTAACACGCCGGCGATGTTCGGCCAGTCCAGCGCCTCTTTTCCCGTGCTTACGCCCGGAGGCAGACGACTTGGCTCGTAAAGATGTATATGTCTGGCCTGACCTCTGGCGGCTCTGATACCGTGTTCTATTGATGGTTCTACGTTATAGAGCTGGTGAGTATCAAGCATGATGCTGAAATTAGGGCTGCCGATTTTCTCGACCATTGCCATGACTTCCTCGTTGGTATTGAATAAGCTGGTGTACTCTGCCTCGGCAGGCTCCAGCATAATAACGGCACCGGTCTTTTCGGCATATTCGGTGAGCTCGCGGAATATCTCCTCGGCGAGTTTCATCACGTCACCTTTGCTCATTCCCGGTATCCCCATGCCCCGCGAGGCGCCAAGCCCTACCCTGGCCTTGAAGTAGCCGGCAAAGTCCAGCATGCGCTTGAAACCGGCTATTGCTTTTTCCCGGACGGTGATGTCTTCGTGGAGGAGGGCCATTCCCTGGGCGGCAATACGCCCGCTGTTCACCACCGGCATTACGGCTCCCGTTTGCCCCAGCAGGCGGCCGAACAATTCCGGGTCGGGGGTATGTTCGGGATCGGGCATGAACTCGATACCATCATATCCCCAGTTCACCGCCATCCTGCCCAGCTCTTCCGGGGTGCCGGTGAGCACCTTGACCACGAAGTCCAGTTGCAGCATGTCCGGCGTTGCAGCAAAAAGACAAAATTTAACCTTTGCCATCGGCTCCCTCCGCTAACTGGTTATTTAAATCCCTTCTGTTTCAGCAAATTGTCATGCCGCCATCGACCGTTAAAATG
>JBARQF010000117.1:0-2407 GCA_049643605.1 Dehalococcoidales bacterium | reverse complement strand
CTTTGAATTCTCCCCTGAGCAGCCTGGTGGACAGAGGGTTTTCCACATAGCGCTCAATAACCCGCCTCAAAGGCCTGGCACCGAAGACCGGGTCGTAGCCTTCCTTGGCCAGCCATGATTTCGCTTTTTTTGTTAGTTCGATGTCCAGCTTTCGCTCTGCCAGGCGCTGCTGCAGGTCTCTGACCATCAGGTCGACAATGCTCCTCAATTGTTCCTCGGCCAGTTCGTGAAAGACGATTATTTCATCGAGGCGATTGAGGAACTCGGGGCGGAAGGTCTTTTTCACCTCGGCCATAACCTTTTCTTTCATCGCCTCGTATCTCTCCTTTGCTGTTTTGGATTCGTCTTTGCGCGGGGTAAAGCCGAGTCCTGACTCGCGCTTGATATGTTCGACGCCGGCGTTGCTGGTCATGATGATGACGCAGTTCTTGAAATCGACCGTCCGGCCGTGGCCATCGGTCAGGCGTCCGTCGTCCAGAAGCTGGAGCAGGCTGTTGAAGACATCGGGATGCGCCTTCTCTATCTCGTCAAGAAGGATGACACGGTAAGGACGCCGCCGTACTGCCTCGGTAAGCTGGCCGCCTTCCTCGTAGCCAATATAGCCTGGAGGGGCGCCGATGAGCCGGGAAACCGTGTGCCGCTCCTGGTACTCGGACATATCAAGGCGTACCATGGCGTTCTCGTCATCGAAGAGAAACCAGGCAAGGGTACGGACGAGCTCGGTCTTACCGACGCCGGTCGGCCCCAGGAAGACAAAACTGCCGATGGGACGCTTCGGGTCTTTCAGTCCGGAACGGCTGCGGCGAATGGCTTCGGAGACGGCAGTGACCGCCTCTTCCTGGTTGATCAATCTTTCGTGGATTCTGTCTTCCATGTGAAGCAGTTTCTCCGCCTCGCCCTCCAGCATCTGGGAGACGGGGATGCCGGTCCAGCTGGAGATTAGCCGGGCGATGTGTTCTTCGTTCACCGTCTCACTGATTTTTTCCTGTTTTTGCCACCGGCTCTTGGCCTGGTTGTATTCCTGTTCCAGCTTGAGCCTTTCCGCCCTGAACTGGGCTGACTGCTCATAGTCCTGTCGTTGAGAGGCAGCTTCCTCTTCATTGGTCAGTTGTTTCAATTGCTGCTCAAGCGACCGTATTTCCGGGGTGGCGCTTTCCGTATCAATGCGAATCTTGCTCGCCGCCTCGTCGATAAGGTCGATTGCCTTGTCCGGTAAATGTCTGTCTGAAATATATCTCTGGCTGAGGCGGGTGGCGGCCTCCAGGGCTTCATCGGAGATTTTTATTTTGTGGTGTGCTTCGTACCTGGGCCTCAGGCCTTTCAATATTTCTATGGTGGCGTCAACCGTTGGCTCACCCAGAAATACCGGTTGCAGGCGCCGTTCCAGCGCTTTGTCTTTCTCAATGAACTTGCGGTACTCATCAATGGTGGTGGCACCAACGCATTGCAGTTCGCCGTGAGCCAGTGCCGGTTTCAGCATGTTGCTGGCGTCAATGGCACCTTCGGCGGCTCCGGCGCCGACCACAGTGTGAATCTCATCGATGAAAAGGATTACCTCGCCCTGGGCCTGGCGGACTTCATCCATGACTGCCTTGAGTCGCTCTTCGAATTCGCCGCGGAACTTGCTGCCCGCCACCAGGGCACCCATGTCAAGGGCGACGACACGTCGACCTTTGAGAGAGTCGGGGACATCATCGGCGGCGATTTTCTGGGCCAGCCCCTCGGCGATGGCGGTTTTGCCCACGCCGGCCTCACCGACGACCACCGGATTGTTCTTGGTACGCCGGGTGATAACCTGCATGACCCGCTTGATTTCGTCCTCGCGGCCGATAACCGGGTCGAGCTTACCCTGTCGGGCAAACTCGGTAAGGTCGCGTCCGTATTTCTGCAGCGAACGATAACGGCTCTCCGCCCTGGTATCGTCAACCCGGTGTCCGCCGCGGAGTTTCTGCAGGGCGCCGTAGACCTTTTCCTGGTCAACGCCGAGCTGTTTCAGAATGGAGGCGGCTTCGCCACCTTCGGTGATGATGGCAATGAGCAGGTGCTCGGTGCTGATGTATTCGTCTTTCAGTCGATTCGCCTCTTCGTCAGCCAGTTTGAGAAGCCGGGCGATGCGTGGTGTGGCATATATCTGCCCGGAACCATAAGCAACCTTGGGCACTTTGCCCAGCGCTGTTTCCACTGACTGTTTCACCTCTGTGGCATTGACATTCAGTTCATTTAATACGTCGCCGACCAGCCCTCTCTCCTGCTGGAGCAGTGCCAGCAATACGTGTTCCATGTCCCACTGAGTATGCTGATACTGGCGGACAAGCTCCTGAGAACCCGCCAGCGCTTCCTGTGCCAGTTCCGTAAATCTCTCCTGTTTCATAGCTTACTTACCTCCTAACCTCCTAACCTCCTAACC
>JBARQF010000116.1:0-7368 GCA_049643605.1 Dehalococcoidales bacterium | reverse complement strand
GGGGGTAAAGGTTCTGGACGCCCCGGTTAGCGGCGGGTGGATTGGCGCCGAGGCCGGAACTTTGACCTTTATGGTTGGGGGAGATGAGGGAGCTTTCGAGAAATGCCGCTCCGTCTTTGAAGCCATGGGAAAGAACCTGTTTTATCTTGGCGGCAGCGGAATGGGGGAGGTATGCAAACTGGTAAACAACTTCTTAATGGCCATCAATCTGGCTACCCTATCGGAAGGACTGGGCCTGGCACGTAAGGCTGGCCTTGACCCCGAGACGTTCATCAACGTAGTCAAGGTGAGTTCAGGCACCAGCTGGTATGCCCAGAACTGGGAGCTAGCCAAAGAGCATGTTAGCGACTATTGTCAAGGCAAGAAGGGAGCACTGTGGTTTGCCTATTCTAAGGATATGGAATTGACTTTGAAACTGGCCAAAGATGTGGGTCAGCTTGTTCCCATTGGCGGGCTTTTTCCCCAACTAGACCCATTCCGGTTCTTCCCCGGTGTTGAGCGGTCGTTTTATGACTATGGCCCTTCCTGAACTGCGCAAAAGATTTACTAAAACTAACATCATAATTGGACTAAAAATGGGTGTATCTCCATTGGCTCCCGTTTAACATTATAGCTGGGCTTCTTTTCAGAGGGCAGGGCAGAAGTCCTGCTAACACTACCCACATTTTGAATTTCGATTAATTGTTCCTTTTTACGAGTATCGACAAATACTCCCAGATTATATGTGTGCGAGATAAATCAGGCAGGTGGCACAGTTACAATAACATACTGCCTTTTAGCTTGAAAATAAACGCTGGTGTGGTAAGATAAAGGAACTTAAATCCACGTATTCATCAGCATGTTTGTTCGTTCGTAGATAAAACCTGAAAGGATTAATACAATACCAATTATTCGCTATGCCGCAACTGTAATCGATGGCAGCGACCCCGGAGTCGCCGCACGCCGTTTGGTAAGTAAGTACACCGGAGCGGTTACCTTTACTGCTGGCATCTCAGTGTTTGCTCCTAATGCTGACATTCTATTGCATACCCATCCTTGCGAAGAAATCGTAGTTATACTTGATGGCGAGGGAGTCGCCGAACTTGATGGAGAACAGCACAGTTTGCAGAGGTTTGACATATCCCTGGTGCCACCCGGCGTGCCACACCGTTTTTTAAACCAGAGTGGTGCGCCATTCACTATGATGTACGTCTATCCGACCACGGAGGTCACCCGCGATCCTGTCGACCATACGGGTGAGACAATATGATTAAGAGTTATAAACACACGCAGGGTGGTTATCTGATTATCGCAGCGATGGCAGCCGTGATGGTGTTGATTGGAGTTGTCCTAGCAAATGCTGGCATCAACTGGATTGCCATCGGGGTATTGGTTGTCATTGCGGTAGCTTTGGTATTGTTTTCTAGTCTGACTGTGGTCATCTGGGAAGAAGAACTGGAAGTGCGATTCGGTCCTGGGCCAATCCGCAAACGGTTTAAATTGAATGAGATAGAATCGTGTCAGGCCGTTAAGAATCATTGGTATTATGGATGGGGCATTCGTTTGACACCTCATGGCATCCTATATAACGTATCTGGCTTTTACGCTGTGGAGATAAAGCTTAGAACAGGTAGGCAGTACAGAATCGGCACGGATGCTCCGCAAGAACTTGAGGTAGCTATTCGGAGGGCTTTATCGAATTGATTATGAGTATAATTATGAGAAGGAAGCCCGTCTAAATATTTAACTAGCGAAGCAGACCCTCATATGCCCTTAGTCGGCGGATCGAATCCACCAGCTGCCATTGCTGTGCAACTCTTGGGATCTTTCCTACTCTGTGAAGTTGTTGGCCCGACGCCAAGCTAGGTACTCTTGTAGCCCTGAGCGTAGATCGTAACGAGGAAAGAATCCCACATCGTTCCTAAGACGTTGCGTCTCTAGAGTGTTGCCAATTTGAGGGTGCCCTGTCATTGGCCTATCGATAATCTGCAACTCTGGGTACAGGTCACAGAGAACTGCAATGATTCCCTCGAGCGATTTCTGCTCCCCTGTAGAGATATTGTATACGTCGTAAGAAAGAGATGGAGCGGTTAGGACTGCGTAGATACCACCAGCGATGTCACAGACATAGGAAAAGACTCGCCTTGCAGATCTATCTCCCACTTCTATTGGTTCGCCGCGGATGATATTCCCAGTCCACTCCTTGAGCAGAGATTGGTTGGCCCGGTGGCTGGTAACTTGCTCCATGGGTCCATAGGGACTGCCTAAACGAACGCTCACCGTGGGGAAGTCGTGCAATTCACCATAGCGGCGTGTTAACAATTCGCTTGCGAATTTGGTTACTGCATAGAGAGTGCGCGGAAGTGGGATGCTTTCCTCCGTCAGTATCTTGTCAGATTGATAATCTCCGTAGACCGCAACAGAACTGACGTATAGGAATCGCTGTACGGACAGCTTTCGTGCCACCTCGAGCACATTGGTAGTGCCCATCACGTTAATGGTGATGATATCTTTGCTTCTACCAGCCTCGATATGGGGGAAGAGGCCTGTGAAAACCGCAGCGTGCACAATCCGTTTGATATCATATTCAAAGACCCTACCCAATTCGTCTTGGTTGAGAAGATCGCCCTGAATGAATGTGACCCTCTCGGCCCAAGGCTTGATGTACGTGCGGAGCAGGTCGCTGGGTGGGTTGAGGTCAAAGGAGACTACCTGCTCGTCATGCTCAGCAAGCGTCCGTACGATATTACTAGCAACGAAACCTGTTCCCCCTGTAACCAGCGTTGCCATGAGCGCCTCCTTCTCCCTAAGAAATACCTCAGACAGGTGAGGTCATGTAACGTAAGACTCCCCATTTAATCTCTCCACTTGATAGTACTACTCGTTATAATGCAATTCAATCCCGAAAATCTAGAGTACAGACTGCGAAAAGAAGGCCCGGATCTTTGAGAGAGGGCAGGTCACATTCTATTAATAGTATAGTTTTGAAAAATTCATTATAAGACATCTTGACAATTGAGAATTATTACTATTATAATTATTCATAATCCAAAATAATGAAACGCATTCAATATATTGAACTAATTAACTTCAGCAGTACGAGAACGGTAATAAATTAAAGGGGGTTGAAAAATGGCAGAACTTTCAGGAGGTCAGTTTGTTGGTAAAATCTTGAAAGAGGAGGGTGTGGAATTTGTCGCTGGCGTCCATGGTGGTCATATATGGCCGATAATGTGGGCAATCGAAGAACAGGGAATAAAATTTCTTCACCTGCGACATGAACAGACAGGACCTTTTATTGCAGATGGATGGGCCAGAGTTACTGGCCGCCCAATGGTATGCATAGGCACTGCCGGGCCTGGGATGCACAACATGGTTCCTGGTTTGGCTCATAATACTTGTACCCGTAGTCCAGTCGTCGCTTTTGCAGGGCAGCATGACTCAGACCGTGATGATGGGTGGGGGCCCTGGCAGCAAGGCTATGCTGAAGACGTATGTCATTCCATTACCAAATGGACCAAACGTATAACTGATATACGGAACATTTCATATTATACACAAAAGGCCTTCAGAGATGCAGTGGCTTACCCGTCGGGGCCAGTGCTGCTTGAAATCCCTATAGATACCATGTATGAAACAGGAGACGAGGAGAAGCAACACGGTTATATACCCAAGGAGCGCTGTGCCGAACTGGGGAAGGCTGAGGGTGACCCCATCCTCGTAGAAAAAGCAGTGCGTATGCTGATGAAGGCAAAAAGGCCCGCAGTTATAGGTGGTGATGGTATCTATTGGTCGGGAGCATCAGAGGAACTGAAGGAATTTGTGGAGCTATTAAATATCCCGGTTCATACCAGGAGGATGGGGCGGGGGGCAGTACCTGAGGATCACCCTCTCGCTTTCACTGGGGCGTATAGAAGAGCTATTATGAAACGCGGCGACGTGTTTGCCGTGTTTGGTCTCCGAATGGGCGCTCTGGAGCACTATGCTCAACCACCCACTTATAATCACGAGGCTAAGTATATCTTGATATCAGAATCATTAGATGAACTGGATGCGAGAATCCCCACTGATATCAGGCTATTAGCCAACCCCAAGCTAGTTCTAAGGCAGATGATCGATTGTGCCAAGGATTTAATGAAGGAGGCGCCAGATAGAACCGAATGGGTTGCCGAAGTAAGAGAAGCTGAGAAAGCTTACCTGGAAGAGCGGCAGAAGAACCCGGAAGAGCAAATAGAGGCAGTGCGTAATGCGAGGCCAATCAATCCCCATTTCCTCGCTCATGAGGTAGCCAATTTTCTGGACGATAGTGCCGTTATCATCTTGGATTCGTTCTCAATGTCGGGACTCATGACAGACAAGATCAAGGCCAAGTTTGCGGGACGAATACTGGATGGGGGTACGGGTGGTGGTGTTGGGCACTCAATAGGAATGGGGATTGGCGCTCAACTGGGTAGACCTGGAAAGCAAGTTCTGGGGCTTTTGGGTGACGGTGGTGTTGGAATTGGCGGATTTGATATCGAGACTGCAGCCAGGTACAACATACCGGTAGTTTACCTCCTTTTCAATAACAGCGGATGGATAAGCCCTACGATTCAGAAGGAGGTACAGCCAAAAATGCCTTCCTGGGCTATGTTGAAAGACATCAGGTATGACATAATATTTGAGCAAATGGGTTGCCATACCGAATTTGTTACCGAACCAGAGCAAATCCGCCCGGCATTGGAGAGGTCCTTTAGTTCGGGGAAAACTTCGGTCATCAATGTCATCCCTGACGATAGGATTATGCCCCCAGAGCTCCTGAATAGGATGAAAGCACGTGTAAAGTCAAGCTGGTATTAAGCCTTGGCATCCGAATGATAGAAGTCACCAACGGTTTGTTACTAAGGAGTCTAATAGTTAGATATATTAACAAAAAGATACACGGCTCCCTGATCGAGTAAGGAATCAAGTCTAGTAGACAAGGAGGGTAAGCAATGAGTTACCCGCTAGAAGGAATAAAGATCGTAGATTTTACCCAGTACCAACAAGGAACTATCTCCACTTTGATGCTGGCTGACTGGGGGGCTGATGTAATCAAAGTGGAACCTCCTGGTGTAGGCGACCCAGGAAGAACCCTCGGCCCAAGGGGTCCGAAAGGGCTACGTTCCGGTTACTTTGAAACCAACAACCGTAACAAGAGAAGCATTGTTGTAGACGTTAAGAAGGAGAAGGGCAAAGAGATTATCTATAAGTTAGTGAAAAATGCAGACATATTTGCCCAGAACTTCCGCCCCGGTGTTATCGAACGCCTAGGTTTTGGCTATGAAGCCTTGTTTCAGATAAATCCCAGAATTATCTGCCTCAACGGTTCAGGCTTTGGCCGCAAAGGTCCCTTGAGTGAACGGCCGGGGTACGATACTGTGGGGCAAGCCATGGGCGGGATAATGAGCATTATTACCGGACCGCCTGATTCACCTCCGTCGATGATACACGCCGGATTTTGCGACCAGACTGCTGGTATCTTGCTTGCCTGTGGGGCCCTGTTATCCTTGATCGACCGTGAACGCACCGGACAGGGTCAGGAGGTTGATATGTCTCTGATAGCAAGCGCTTTGGCTTTGCAGGGCCATGCATTCCAATCATACTTACTAACAGGACAAATCACACCTAAGATGAGGGCTCGAATATCCCCTGCAATGTTCACTGCTTGCTTTAAAGCTAGAGATGATAAATCTTTCATCGTCAGTATTACCGATACTGAAAGGAGAGAGAAGGTCTTTGAATTAGCAGGCCTAGACAAGGACCCCAGCAGGTTTGAAACATGGGAGAAGATAAACCAAAATCACGAGAAAGCGCTCGATGCTCTTGAGGCCGCCTTTGCTACCAAACCTCGAGAAGAGTGGCTGACAAAGCTCATAGAGGCAGACGTCGTTTGTGCGCCGGTTTATAATCATGCTGAAATTGCTGCTGACCCTCAGGTGCTAGAGAATGATTATATTGTCGACGTAAACCACCCCACGGAAGGCCCTATCAGGGTCTTGAACAATCCGATTCAGCTTAGCAGAAGGCGGCCGAAGATTGGAGTGGCGCCTGAGCTGGGACAACACGCTGACGAGATACTAAGAGAAGTGGGTTATTCCGAGACAGAGATTGCCGACTTGAGAAAACAAGAAGTAATCTGATTCCAAGTTTGTATAATTCAAATAAATAACATGCTCTTTGAGGTCATCTAATGGGTACAAAAAGTTATTCTAATTCGGCATTGAGAGTAGCAGCAATACTTAGTAGTTTCACACGAGATGAAACGGAGTTAACCGCGACTGAAATATCTCGTATAGCCGGATTACCTAAGAGCACTGTTCACTATATTTTAGTGTCCTTAGTTACAAGTGGACTAGTTGTGAGAAACGAAAATAATGGAAAATATGCAGTTGGTCCCAAATTATTCGAAATCGGAAGCGTTTATTTGAGAAGAATCGACATTATAAGAATTGCAGGGCCAGTAGTAAAAGCGCTAAATGAGTTGACCGATGAAGGAGTTACTATTGGAACTCTTCACGGTGGTAATATGCTCAGAATACTAAAAGAGGAATCCAGACAGCCCGTTAGATATGTATTACCTATGGGAGAATCCAGGCCTGCTTACGCTTCGTCTACGGGAAAAGCATTGCTCAGCAAATTGTCTAACGCAGAAATAGACAATATATATCCTGACGAAAAATTAATAAAAGTAACGGAAAAAACCATAAGAACTAAAACAGAATTGAAACTGGAGTTGGAAAATATCAGAAATACCGGTATATCTTCCGACAGAGAAGGGGGGCATACAGGGGTCGAGGGTATTGCATGCGCCATACGAGATTCCAGTGGTAAGGCCATTGCGGCTATGTCCATTTCCTTTCCTGTACACAGGATAGACGAAGCTCAACGTCAAAAGTTTGTTGAATTAGTCAAGATGGGATGTGCTCTGATTAGTTACAATCTTGGTTTTCATGACGCGACTAATCCTGTTCGTAACATCCAGGAGATAAACCAGTGGTATGAGCAAGCCTAAGGTAGTACAACCTTTCGATTAAATAAGTCGAGTCTCGCAGCGACAATTAGCCTTAATGGCACCGCGGAAGAGGGGTAGCATAGGGTGAAAAAGGCGGACAGATAAACCGATAAATAAGAAATTTGAGTTAATTTATCACCCAATAAAAAAACAACTGAAGGAGCAGGAAGAGGAAGTAAAAAGAGAATTGATGTACAAGTGGGGTGCGGCCCCTCTCTGAAAGCAAAAATTAGATTGTTGGCCCTAATCGCTGCTATGTAGTTACCGCACCCCACAATGATTAATACTACCATATATTTCCTTTATACATGCGGGGATTCGGGCCAATATAAAAAGGGGGTGATAGCTTTCAACGA
>JBARQF010000115.1:0-5060 GCA_049643605.1 Dehalococcoidales bacterium | reverse complement strand
CTTTTTCTGGTTGGGCCGGGGCTGGTGCCGGAGCTGGCGCAGGTGCTGGCGCAGGTGCTGGCGCCGGGGCTGGCGCGGGTGCTGGTGCCGGGGCTGGTGCCGGGGCTGGTGCAGGAGCTGGTGCTGGTTTCGCACAAGCAACTGCAATGCTGCTGATTAAAACTACCACCAATACTAAAGTTAGTATCAGTCTTTTTTTCATGGTCTTCTCCTTTCGGTTCGGATGTCTCTTCTTTAAATCTATTGATATGAAGTCAATCACCTCCTTGTAACAATAGTTATAAAATAAAAAAAAAGCACTGGTTACCGAAATTAAAGTTCGGCTACAGTGCTCTGGGTCGTTTTACCTGCATCTTTCTATTATCTATCTCGTTAAAGTAATTTTATATCAAGGTTAATTAATTATACTCTCAATTTTATAATTGTCAATACCTGAAATAAGGAATCCTTTTTAATGTTTAGCAATGTCCTGTTTTACTACCTTTTTTCATTAGACAACCTGTAAATGTGTGATACTTTCTCAGTGCTTGCATCCTTACTAAAGCTCATGTTGCCTGAGAGAGTCTTGATTGCCCAGTTGCCTTCAAGGCAAACGGCAAACCATATTTGTATTGTTTCCCGCAAAGTGGTGAGGCGCGCGGTTAATCGTGCTATAATCTATATGTGCTTAAACGCTATGGCTAAAGGAGACAGGCACCGATGGATGAACTAAAGGTATTCACGGGCAATGCCCATCCGGAACTGGCCAGGGAGGTGGTCGATTATCTGAGCATACCTCTGGGGAAGAACGAAGTATTTCAGTTCAGCAACGAGAACATCTTTGTCCGCATTCTGGAGAACGTTCGTGAGCGTGATACCTTTGTCATTCAGCCGCTATGCAAGCCGGTGAGCAACAACCTCGTTGAGCTACTGATTATGATAGACGCTCTCAAACGAGCGTCAGCCAAACGGATTACCGCCGTCGTGCCGTACTACGGCTACGGGCGAACCGATAAGAAAGACCAGCCTCGCGTTCCGATAACCGCGAGGCTTATTGCTGACCTGCTGACTGTGGCCGGGGCTAACCGGCTGCTGACGGTTGACCTGCATGCGGCGCAGATTCAGGGTTTCTTCAACATTCCGGTGGATGAGCTCACGGCCCTGAATCTGCTGGCCAATTATTTCAAGGGCAGGGATATGGACGACCTGGTGGTGGTGGCCACCGATATCGGCATCACCAAGCGGGCGCGAGATATGGCGGAGAAACTAAATGCTCCGCTGGCCATTATGGAGAAGCGGCGTATCGGCAATGATGACCAGGCGGAGACGCTGAACGTCATCGGTGCGGTGAAGAACATGACCGCGCTCACCGTTGATGATGAAATAGATACGGCAGGGTCTCTGGTTAACGTTGTTGAGACGCTGATTAAAAACGGTGCTAAAGAAGTATACGCTTGCTGTAGCCATCCCATCTTTTCCGGGTCAGCTATGCAGAGAATTGACTCCTGTCCGGTGAAGGAAGTGGTCGTGACCAATACCGTACCGGTGAAGGATGAGAACAGACCGGGTAAGATGACGGTTCTCTCCATGGCACCACTGCTCGGCGAGGCCATTCACCGCATTCATACCGGACTGTCCATCGGTGCTATGTTTGAGTGAGCAGCGGTGACGAAACAGAAGAAAACAGTGGCCATCTACCGGGCCGCCAGCGAGGCCGAAGCCCGGATTATCAAAAGCTTTCTGGAGAGCAACGGCATACCATGCCTGCTGAAAGCGAATGCCGCCCCTTCCGTGCACGCATTTGCCATCGATGGCATGGGTGAGGTGGCCGTACTCGTCTGGGAAGATATAGCAGAGAAAGCGCGAGAGCTTATCAGGGAGGAAGAGGATGCTTAAGTGGCTGGGTGGCCTGGTCGATTCCAACGAAAAGCAGCTAAAAAAACTCCGGCCGATTGTCGAGCAGATAAATCAGCTTGAGACTGAATTTGAAAAACTCAGCGACGCGGAGCTGCGGGCGAAAACAGAGGAGTTCAGGACTCGCCTGAAAGACGGCGAGACGCTCGACCAGCTCCTGCCCGAGGCCTTTGCGGCGGTGCGCGAAGCGGCCAAGCGGACCATCGGCCAGCGCCACTTTGACGTCCAGCTGATGGGGGGCATTGTCCTGCACCAGGGGAAAATCGCCGAGATGAAAACCGGTGAAGGAAAAACGCTGGTGGCCACCCTTCCCCTGTACCTGAATGCTTTGACCGGCGGCTGTCACCTGGTGACAGTGAACGATTACCTGTCCCGGCGCGACCCGTACTGGATGGCGCCGATTTACCACCTGCTGGGATTGACGGTGGCCAGCATCTACCCGCAGCAGACGCCGGACGAACATCAGCCATCGCGACTTTACGACCCGGAGCATGACTCTGGAGATAGCCGGTGGCGACATTTTCGTCCCGTTCCCCGTAAAGAAGCGTGTGAGGCTGACATCACCTACGGCACGAGCAGCGAGTTCGGGTTCGACTACCTCCGGGACAATATGGTGGTGGACCTGGCGCAGTGCGTACAGCGCGAGCTGCAATACGCTATCGTCGATGAGGTGGACAACCTGCTCATTGATGAAGCCCGCACCCCGCTCATTATCAGCGGCCCGGCGGAGGAATCGGGGCAAATATACAACGTTTTCGCCCGCCTTATCCCCCGAATGAAGCCAGAGACGGATTACATCGTTGACGAAAAAGAGAGAAACGTCAGCCTGACCGATACCGGCATCAGCACCATGGAATCGATGTTAAAACGGGAAGGGCTGTTGAAGTCGCCGAACCTGTATGACCCGGCCAACTACGTTTTCACCCGTTTTCTGGACAACGCCCTGAAGTCCCACGTGCTCTTCAAGCGTGACCGGGATTACGTGGTCAAAGATGGCGAGGTCATCATTGTTGATGAGTTCACCGGGCGACTGATGTTCGGTCGCCGCTACTCTGAAGGGCTGCACCAGGCGATTGAGGCGAAGGAGAAAGTCAAGGTGCAGCGAGAGACGATGACCTATGCCACCATTACCATCCAGAATTTTTTCCGCATGTACGGGAAGCTGGCCGGTATGACCGGCACCGCTACTACCGAGGCGGAGGAGTTTCATAAAATATACGGCCTGGAAGTGATGGAAATCCCCACCCACATGCCGATGATTCGAGATGATTTCCCCGACCAGATTTACAAAAACGAGAAGGGAAAATTCAATGCCGTGGTTCGGGAAATCGAGCAGTCGCACCAGCAAGGACGGCCGGTGCTGCTGGGCACAGTTTCCATTGAGAAATCGGAATACCTGGGCGAGCTGTTAAAGCGTAAAGGTATTCCCCACGAGGTGCTCAACGCCAAGCAGCACGAAAAGGAAGCCAATATTATCGCCCGGGCGGGTGAGCCGGGGGTGGTTACCGTGGCCACCAATATGGCGGGCCGGGGCGTTGACATTGTGCTCGGCGGGAGCCTGGACGGCCAGGGCGAAGCCGAATGGCAGGAGAAACATGACAAAGTGGTATCCGCGGGCGGGCTGCACGTTATCAGCACGGAGCGCCACGAGGCACGGCGGATTGACAACCAGCTCCGGGGTCGCTCCGGGAGGCAGGGAGACCCGGGCAGCTCTCGCTTTTTCGTTTCTCTGGAGGATGACGTGGTGCGGCGCTTCGGCGGCGAGCGGATTAAGGGCGTTATGGACTGGGTGGGGATGGACGAAGACATGCCCATTGAGAACAAGCTGGTGAACCGCTCCATCGAGGGCGCCCAGGTCAGGGTGGAGGGATTTCACTTTGATATGCGCAAGCACCTGGTTGAATATGACGATGTTGTTAACAAACACCGCGAGCTTATTTACACGGAACGCCGCAAGATACTGGATGGCACCGAGCTCAAGACAAATATTCTGACCATGGTAAAAGATGAGATGCGGGCTATGGTGGCCAGCCATATCGCTGATGTGCACGGCATTGACTGGGATGTGGAAGGTCTGCTTGCCGATGCAGCTACGGTCTTCCCCCTGCCACCAGCGTTGACTTCAGATTCGCTTATGGAAATGAAGCCGAAACAGATGGAAGAGAAGTTCGCCGAGCTGGCGGAGACGCTTTACGAGGCGCAGGAAAAGGAGATGGGGTCGGAAAACATGCGGGTGCTCGAGCGACTGGTCATGCTGCGCATCATTGATAGCCTGTGGGTGGAGCACCTGACGGCGATGGAAAATATGCGAATGCAGGCCGGGTGGCAGACGCTGCGCCAGACGCGGGCGGTGGACGCCTACAAGCGTGAGGGCTACCGGCAGTTTCAAACGCTGCTCGATACCATTCAGCATGACGTGGTCCATACCATCTACCACGTTAGCATTGCTAAAAAAGAACCGTCGGCGCAGGCGCCGTCGCCAATGGCTCAGGTTGTCGGGCGGAGCAGCCCCGTCAGCAAACAGAAGACGAAGGTGAGCGGCAAAAAGGTAGGTCGCAATGAGCCCTGCCCCTGCGGGAGCGGAAAGAAATACAAACACTGTTGTGGAAGGTGAAATCGCCATGATGACTGAAGAGCAATGGAAAGAAACGATGAAGGAAGTAACCGGGGAGCTGGAAACACTATCCGCCCTGGAAAGACCTCTTACGAAAGACGAAGAGAAGCACCGGGGCAAGTACCGCATCAGGAAATACGTGCTCGATAAGATAAAAGAGGCCGGGGATAAGAACTCGAAAAGCGATGAGCTTTACAATACCACCTATTACCAGATGCTGGTGCCGTGGGGGGAGAAACACCCCGTCCTGTTCTTCCTCTGGATGCGCATCGTCAGGGCGAGGTGGTGGGGCGTCACGGCATATAATTACGGGGATGTTTGGAAAGGGAAGGGGAAAGAGAAATAGATCATAGGCGAAAGACGAAGCCAAATGACTAACTCCGAAATCGCCCGGGTATTTCTTGAAATCGCGGAGCTTTTGAAGCTGAAGAAGGATAACATCTTCAAGATACGGGCGTATGAGAAGGCGGCGCGTGCCATCGGGGAACTGAAATTGGATGTGGGGCAGCTGGTGGCGGAGGGGAAATTAAAGGAAATCCCGGGGGTGGGGGAG
>JBARQF010000114.1:0-5280 GCA_049643605.1 Dehalococcoidales bacterium | reverse complement strand
AGCTTCGGCTATCCCCGGCGGACCGCAAACGGTGTTGATTTCAACCGTCTGCTGCTGGTTACCGCGGTGCTGACCCAGCGCCTGGGCCTGCGGCTGGGCAACCAGGCTGTTATGGTGAACGTGACCGGCGGCCTTAAAATCAATGAGCCGGCGGCCGACCTGGGCATCGCGCTGGCCATTGCCTCCAGTTTTCGCGATAGTGTTGTCGACTCCGGACTGGTTGTCATCGGCGAGGTCGGCCTGAGCGGGGAGCTTCGTTCCGCCTCCCAGCTTGACCGCCGCGTGGCCGAGGCCGCCAGGTTAGGGTTTCCGCGCTGCCTGGTGCCCAGAGTTGGGCCGGGAATCAGTCACCCGCCGAAAGGCATTGAACTCGTTCCTGCCGGCACGGTGCGGGAAGCGATAAGCCTGGCACTTATGAAGTCAAAGAAAAAATAACCAAAATACCTTTAAATATCTTCAGATATTTTTGCGCATTTGCGCAATTACTCTTTTTAGAAGCTCGTCGTCGGTCCTTACGCCGCGAACGTCCAGCTTGCTCTGGCGGAAAGCCCGTACCATTGATTGAATCAACCTGGTCTTGCTTATTTTCTTGCCACCGCTGAACTTGGCGGTTGCTGCCAGGCTTTCCAGATAGCCGTCCTCTTCCCGGTTGAGAAACACGGACAGCTTTATCATCGCCGTACTGGCCGGCTCCGCGGGCTGCCGCCCTGGCGGTGGCGCCGCCTTTCTCTTCTCACCGGTGAGACGGTCCAGGGCGTTCCCATAGGCAAGTTCTTCAGTTATGCTAGCCCGTTTCATTTCTCATCACCTCTTTTGTTAGTAAGCGGTAGGCACCGGCCCCTTCCGACCTGGAAGCATAGGCCAGTATTGACTTTCCCGCCGCCGGGGCTTCTTTAAAGCGGACACTGGTCGGGATAATGGCCTCGAATATCTTTATCCGGTCACCAAACGCCCGGCGGGTGACCTCCATAACCTCCTTGCTGTGCAGCGTGCGCGAGCTGGTCATGGTGAACAATATGCCGGCGATACTCAATGACGGGTTGAGCTTTTCCTTGACCGTGATAATCGTCGTCAACAGGCGCACCAGCCCCTTCATGGCCAGAAAGTCGGCCTGCAACGGGATAATGACTTTATCGGCGGCGGTTAAGGCGTTAATGGTCAACAGGCCCAGGCTGGGCAGGCAATCAATCAGTATAAAGTCGTACGCCGGCCGCACGTCCCGCAGCATCTCATTTAACAAGGATTCACGGTTGGCTGCCCCCACCAGGTCAAGCTGCGCCTGCGCCAGCTCTATATTGGCAGGGACAATAGCGATATTCGGGTCAGCGGTCGGGGAGGTTACATCCTTGATTGACGGGCTGTGTTTACCGTTTATGGTGGCAGCCAGGACATCATAGCCGGTACGCCCTATATTATCCGGATTGAGCCCCAGGCTGACGGTAAGGCATGCCTGTGAGTCCCAGTCAATCAGGAGAACACGCTTACCGTGTTCGCTCAGGCCGTCGGCAAGCGCGGCTACCGTGGTCGTCTTGCCCACGCCGCCTTTCTGGTTGGCAATACAGATAACCGGCATAATCAATAACTAATATAACGCATCTGCGCAATTACGTCAATACTCTTTTGCGCAATTTTGCAAATGCGTAACTTTTCACCTGTATCACTCTATATAAGAAAAAATCCGACGATGCGCGCGCCACAATGCACACCGTCGGAATAACGGTCCGGGGGGTTGGTCTTTTCTGAGCCGCTAAAACTTAGCGGGGGTTGGGGATAACTCAGACAAAGCGGAGCGGCTCATCACCGGTGTTCTCAAAGCAGTGGTGCTCGTTGGGAGCGATATAGATAACGCTATCTTTGGCTATCTCCGATTCCCCTTTCTCCCCCTTCACCCTAGCATGGCCTGACAGTACCAATACCTCATGTTCCCAGTCGTGCGAGTGCGACGGCGATGAGGCACCCGCCGGAACCTCGATGACACGCATGGCGAAGTTGGGCGCACCATCTCTGTCTGTGATAACTTCGCGCATCACAGAACCGGCATGGCCCTCTTTGGGCGGTGTATCCTTTACCTGGTTAACTTTCACCTGTGACCTCCTTGCCTTTAGTGCTATCATATCGGGCGGTTGCCCTGGTCTTTATCCCACCCCTCTCACGGTATTCCGCCTCAATCACCATGGAGATGGGCCTTAAAAGCGGTACCAGGTTCTCCAGAATACGGTTGACGGCATGCTCCTGCAGTATGCCCACGTTGCGATATGAGGTGAGATAGTACTTCAGTGATTTCAGCTCCACGAGAGAGTTTCCCGGCACATAGCGAATCACCAGTCGGGCGAAGTCCGGCAGCCCGGTCCAGGGACAGACGAAGGTGAACTCATCGGTCTCATACACGATTTCCGTCGCCGATTCCGGGTACTGGAAAGGGATTGCCTCCAGAACCTCCACATCAATGGCTTCCTCGCCCTCTATGTCATACCTTCTGGTGGCGTATTTATCAATCGCCATTTCCATGCTCCTGCCAGGGACATTGTAGCACCATTTTAAATCAAGAGACAATATGCTAAACTCAAATTGACTATGGTGGAGAGGAAAAAGGAGAAGGTCGGCGCCGTTATCGTTGCTGCGGGGAAAGGCGAGCGTATGGGCGACGTGGATAAAATGTTCGCCTCGCTCGGCGGAGAGCCGCTTCTGCTGCGTACCACCCGTCCGTTCCAGCAGTGCTCGAAAATCGACCAGATTGTGGTGGTGGTGAGCGGGGAAAGAGAGACGATGTGCCGGCATCTGGTCGCCGGTCCGGATTGGCCCAAGGTCAGCGACGTCTGCCTCGGCGGCCGGCGACGCCAGGACTCGGTAGCCGAGGGTTTGAAACGTCTCGCCGGCTGTGATTTGGTGGTCATTCACGACGGCGCTCGCCCGCTGGTTACAGTGGAACTTATCGAGGAAGGCCTGCAAGCGGCAAAGGAGACAGGGGCAGCCGCGGCCGCCGTCCCGGTAACGGACACAATTAAGGTCGCAGACGAGGGCAGAACCGTGCTTGAGACGCCATCACGTCAAAATCTATGGGCCATACAGACTCCGCAGGTATTCTCCCTTAGAATGATTACCGAGGCCTATCAAAAGGTGAATGATGATGTTACCGATGACGCTTCTCTTGTGGAGCGGCTGGGATATAAAGTAAAGCTCTATATGGGCTCCTATGACAATATCAAGATAACCACGCCCGCCGACCTGGCGCTGGCGGAAATTCTCTGGCGGAAATATGAGCGATAACCTGCGAGTCGGTATCGGCTATGACGTGCACGCACTGTCCGCGGGACGCAGGCTGGTGCTCGGTGGCGTTGAGGTGCCGTTCGAGCTGGGCCTCAGCGGCTGGAGCGATGCCGATGTCCTGACGCACGCCGTTATGGATGCGTTGCTGGGTGCGGCAGCGCTGGGGGATATTGGCCGTCATTTCCCGCCCGGCGACCCTCAGTATAAAGACATCTCCAGCCTGACGCTGCTGGCAAAGGTGAAGGCATTACTCGCGGAAAAGGGGTGGCAGGTGAACAACCTTGATGCCACCATCATCGCCGAGCGGCCCCGGCTCAGCGATTACATCAATGATATGCGAGAGAAGCTGTGCCAGACGCTCGGCATAGATATGGAACGGGTCAGCGTCAAGGCCTCAACCTCGGACGGGCTCGGCTTTACGGGCAGGGGAGAGGGAATCGCCACGTACGCGGTAGCGGCACTGAAGGAGAAATGAATGAAGGTCTTCAACACGCTGTCCGGGAAAAAAGAAGACTTTAAGCCCCAGGGCGATGAAGTGAAGATGTATGTCTGCGGCGTGACACCCTACGCTGACGCCCATCTGGGGCACGCCATGAGCTATATTATCTTTGACGTCATCCGGCGTTACCTCCGATACCGCGGCCACAAGGTGAAGTACGTGCAGAACGTGACCGATATCGACGACAAGATTATCGACCGGGCGAACAAGCTGGGAATTCCGCAGCGGGAACTGGCGGAAAAGTTCACCCGGAGCTATTTCGAGGATATGAAGGCGCTCAACATAGAGGAACCTGACGTCACTCCTTACGCCACCGATGAGATACCGAAAATTATCGAAATCGTGCAGGGGCTGATTGACAGGGGCTACGGTTACGAGTCAGAGGGCAGCGTCTATTTCCGTGTCAGGAATGTGCCCGACTACGGCAAGCTTTCCCGCCGCAGCCTGGACTCTATGAAGGCGGGAATACGGATTGAGTCAGGAGAGGAGAAGGAAGACCCGATGGACTTCGTCCTCTGGAAAGCGTCAAAGCCCGGCGAGCCGGCGTGGGACAGCCCCTGGGGCAAAGGGAGGCCGGGGTGGCACATCGAGTGCAGCGCCATGTCCCTGAAATACCTCGGCAATACGCTGGATATACACGGCGGCGGGCAGGACCTGGTCTTTCCCCACCACGAGAACGAAATCGCCCAGTCGGAGAGCTTTACCGGCGTCAAGCCGTTCGTCAGGCACTGGCTGCACAACGGCATGGTGCAGATGGGTGCCGAGAAAATGAGCAAGTCGCTGGGCAACCTGATAACCATCAAGCAGGCTCTGGAAAATTACAGCGCTGACGCCATACGTGTTTTCGTCCTCAGCTCCCATTACCGCAGCCCGCTCACCTATTCCGAGGATATACTGGAGGCAGCGGAGAAAGGGGCAGAGCGACTGCGGCAGACGGCGAACAATCCTTCAAGTGGCGGGAAGACAGGCAAGAAAATAGACGCGGAGCAATACCAAAAAAGATTTGTCGAGGCGATGGATGACGATTTTAATACGTCTCAAGCTGTAGCAGCATTGTTTGACCTGGTGCGTGATATAAACCGATATGAAAGTGAAGACATTGAGGCTGGCGAAGCCCGTGAGGCCCTCCAAGAGCTGGGTGGGGTGCTGGGATTTACCTTCCAAGAAGCAGAAGCGCCGCCAATTGATATTGAGTCGTTGCGCCAAAAAATAACCTCAATCAATAAACAACTCATGGAAGCTAATTTGAAAGAAATACCTGTCGATAGGCTTGATACCGATGCTGAAGAGGTACTGAGGGAGCTAATGACAACTCGCAATAAACTTCGTAAAGATGAAAAGTGGCAACTTGCCGATTATATTCGATCTAGATTAGACGAACTCGGCTTTGCCCCTGAAGATACTCCGCAGGGGACGGGGTGGCGGCGGAAACGGTAATGAGAACGGAATAGTAATTGCGCAATTACGCATTTGCGCGCTTTGTCGGAGGTGAATTATGTGGCAGAAAGTAGCCC
>JBARQF010000113.1:0-2350 GCA_049643605.1 Dehalococcoidales bacterium | reverse complement strand
GCATGTATTCCACCGCCATCTCCGGCTCGTGGACGCGACCGTGCCTCCGTAACGAGGACAGAAACGCCGCATGGAAGGTAGGGGCATTCTTCTGTACTATTTTTATACCCTCACGCTGGGAAAGCTGCCTGAGGGTATCCATGACATGGGCGATATCGATATCATTGGGACAGCGGGTGGTGCAGGTCTCGCAGGAAGCGCAGACCCATATCGTGTCGCTGCGGACTGCCTCATCCAGCAATCCCATCTGGAGCATCCGCATCAGCCGGTGAGGCACCACATCCATGGCAAAGGTCACCGGGCAGCCATTGGTGCACTTTTCACATTGAAAGCAGGCAGCTATCTTCTGCCCGCTCAAATCCTCAATTTTCCTCCGCAGCGACGGTTTGGGGGAAATTTTCTCCGGTACTTTGGCTACGGTCACTTTCCTCCTGCTTTCTGGCGGTACACAGCAATATGCATCGTTAACTTAATGTTCAACCTACGCAGCGTGCTGTCACGACAATCGACTTCAGGCGGGATACGGATTATCTGTCATGCCTGTCAGGATACGTCAAGCCCGGCTCTTTTCAGATATTTCTCTACCCTTTTCAGCAGCTCTTCGGGGCTCACCGGCTTATCGATATAGTCCTCGGTCTCCATAGTGAGTCCGCCGCTCATGGCAATAGAACTTCCACCGCCCTTTTCCACATAGCTGGTCAGCATGATAACCGGAATGTTTTTCAGTCCGGCATCCTTTTTCAACTGCTCCGCGGTGGAAAATCCGTCCTTCCCCGGCATGATAACATCAAGGATAATCAGGTCCGGGCTTTCCTCCCTCGCCTTCCGCAGTCCATCATCGCCATCGTATGATACGATTACCTCATAGGGTTTGCTTTCCAGGACTATCCTGGTCGCCTCAACGAAATCAGGGTCGTCATCAATGAGAAGTACTTTCGGTATCTTGGTCATGGTTGCGCCCTTTCCACAGAAATCCGATAGCTAGGCCTTTTTCTTTTTGCTCACCAGCCGCTCCACGCGCTCCAGAAGGACCTCTGGATTGATGGGCTTCTCCACGTAGTCATCGACGTTGAACTCAAGCGCCGTTTCCAGTTCATAGCGTCTTCGGCTGGCTTCCTCACGTACTGAGCTCAGAATCAGGATGGGGACGTGTCGATATTTCGACCACCTTCCGTCTTCCAGCTCCTTCAACACGGCGAAGCCGTCCATCTTGGGCATGAGAAGGTCTATAATCATCAGGTCCGGCTCTTCCGCCCGCAGTGCCGCCAGGCATTCGATACCATCACAGGCTGTCACCGTCTCATAGCCTTTCGTTTCCAGAAGCATGGTGACGACATCGCGAATGTCCGGGTCATCATCGACGAGCAGTATTTTATACGCCATTTCTGACCTCCTTAAAATTATAGCACGGGTTTTTTACCCATTGCCAATTTCCAGTTTACGTTTTATGGTTCCTGGCCGGCTTCTTCCCGGCAATAACCAGGCTCTTCGGCAGCGTCAAGGTGAACTTGCTGCCCCGGCCTTTCTTATCTTCCGGGTTAGGGCTTTCGGCCCATATTTTACCGCCATGTGCCTCGACCACCCTCCTGACAATGGACAACCCCAGCCCGGTACCGGCCTTTTCCCGGTCGCTGCCGCGGTAAAAATCATCGAAAATCCTGGGCATGTCTTCGGCGCTGATGCCGGTGCCCGTGTCCATGACCTCCGTACAAATATCGCCTTTCTGCTCGGTAATCCTTAGCCGTACATCACCATCTTCGGGAGTAAACTTGATGGCGTTGACGAGCAGGTTGGTGATTGCCTGCTTCAGGCGGACACCGGAGGCTTCTAGTTTCGGCAGAGATGCGGGCATCTTGGTACTGAGCTTTATATTCTTATCCGCGGCCAGGGCGCGTACGTTTTCCACCGAATCCTTCGCCACCTGAGAGAGGGACACCTCCTCCATTTCCTGGACGATTTGCCCACCCTCAATGCGGGAGATGTCCAGCAGGTCACTGATTAACTCCAGTTGCTCGATTATCCGTATGCTGCTTCTGTCCAGCATCTGCCTCTGCTTATCGGTCAGCTCACCGGAAAAGCCGCCGAGCATGAGCTGGATATAGCTCTGCACGGCAGACAGAGGAGCTTTGAGGTCGTGCGACGCTATCGCCAGAAAGCGGAGCAGGTGCTGCCTGCCTTCCTCCAGCTTGGTCACTTCCTGACTCGCCTCTGCCAGCTCCCGCGTCTTTTCCGTCAACCCCTTCTGCTGCAGGGAAACCACCTCACGCTGCCTTTTCCGCAGCTCTCCGGATACGCTGGTAACCATGTATGCGGAAGCGTACAGGCAGGTAGACAACGCGATGAGCACACC
>JBARQF010000112.1:0-10970 GCA_049643605.1 Dehalococcoidales bacterium | reverse complement strand
CGAGGCCGCTGCGGCCAAGCTGTTCGTCGTGCCCGCCGCAATCGAAATCGTGGAGACGGCAAGGCGAATCCACGGTGCTTACGGCTATACCAGAGAATTCAAAATTGAACGCTTATCTCGTGCCGTCCCCGGTGCCGCCAGCGTGGCCACATCACTGGAGATAAACCGGTCGATTGTCGGCGCAGCGATGTTGCATTAAGCGCTACCAGCGGTTGTGATGGACCCTGGAAGCATCATAACGGTTTGCCGGCGGTTTTTTCTCTGCGGGATAGCCGATTGATATAAAACACAGAGGTATCACATGCTCGGGAAGACCGAGCAGTTTCTGCGCCGTTTTCGCTCTTTCCTCGCGGGGATAGACACCCAGCCACACCGCTCCCAGGCCCCTGGCATGGGCGGCGATGAGAATGTTCTGCGTTGCCGCCGAGCAGTCTTGAACCCAGTATCCGCCCATCGTCGCCAGGTTCTGGTCACCGCAGACAGCTATCGCCCAGGAAGCCTCTTTCAGCATATGGGCATAGGGGTGAAACTTGGGGATTTCATCGAGAATGCGGCGGTCGTTGATAATGACGAACTGCCACGGCTGCTGGTTGCTGGCCGAGGGGGCGCTCATTGCGGCTTTCATCAGCTCTGTGATTACTTCCTCCGGCACTGGTTCATCAGTATACCGGCGAATACTCCTCCGGGATAAAATAGCTTCCATAGCGTCCATCTGATTGCTCCTCCAGTATCAGGATAGGCTGGCCTTAATCGCGGGCGGCGTCAATCTTTTTCTGGATGGCGGCGATTTGCTCCGGGCTGAGGTGGCGGAACCTTGTCTGGGCAGATAGATACTCCGAGACCGGCCGCTGTCGTTTCGGCGTGTGGGTGGTGCGGAATTCGCCGTTCTCAAACTCAGTCAGATGCCACATGCCGCTCTCTACCGCCATACGCCCGATTTCAATCGTCTCATCAGGGGGAAAACCCCAGCCCGTAGGGCATGGCGCGAGGACATGAATGTAGGTGGGTCCGTTCACCTGGCTCGCCTTCACCACCTTATCCATATAGTCCAGAGGATAGGAGGTACAGGCGGTGGCGGCATAGGGGATATCATGCGCCGCCACGATGCGCATCATGTCCTTCTTGGGCCTGTTTTCAAAGCACGGGCTTGGCGTGGTGCTGGTGGCTGCGCCGTACGGAGTCAGGCCGCTCCTCTGGATGCCGGTATTCATATAAGCTTCGTTATCATAACAGATGTAGATGAATTTGTTGCCGCAGTCAATCGCCCCCGAAAGCGCCTGGATGCCGATGTCCGCGGTGCCGCCATCACCGGATAGGCCAACCACGTGGATATCCTCCCGACCCTTTCTCCTGAAACCAGCGCTGATTCCGGACAGAGCCGACGCGGTGGCGGCGAAGGCCATTACCGTGAACGGCACGAAGAACGGTGCCTGCGGGTAATAACACGATACGGTGCTGATACAGTTGGCCGGCACCACGTAAACACTGTTCTTACCGAGCGCTTTTATGGTAAGGCGCACCATCAGGACAGCAGAGCAGCCGGCACAGCCGTAAGAAGCCCGGTAGAATTCCTCTTTGGCTATATCCTTCAGTTTCATCGGTCAATAAACTCCAGATGCGGTGTTGTTCCCCTACCCGCAGCGAGTGCCTTCTCCAGCATGTACTTCATCCGCTCCGGCGGCACGTCAGCGCCACCCAGTCCACCAATAAAGTTGAGTATCGCCGGCGGGTTGGGCAGGCCGTAGAGAGCGGCTTTCAGGTCCGTGGCCAGTGCGCCTTCATAACCCCAGGAGCAGTCACGGTCCAGCACCGCCGCCGCTTTCACCGACGAGATAACCTTCCTCAATGGCTCGACCGGGAAGGGTCGAAATGCCCTCACCTTGACCAGGCCAACGTTTTTACCTTCATCACGCATCTCATCGACCACCTCGCGGGCGGTTCCGGTAAATGCGCCCATGGCTACCAGGACCGCTTCCGCACCATCACAGCGGTATTCTTCAACCAGGCCGCCGTAATGACGTCCAAAAATGCGGTCAAACTCGTCGCCCACCTCCACAATTATCTTCCCCGCCTCTTCGGCGGCTGTTTGCTGTTCCTCACGCCAGCGTGCATAATGCTTGCCGAAGCCACCAACGGATATGGAATAAGGGTTGTCCACATCCAGAGTAACCACCGGGTCATATCGAGGCAGGAAAGAGTCCACCGTTTTCTGGTCGGGGACCTGGACCAGCTCCTCGGTGTGCGACTGTATAAACGAATCGAGGCAAATCATTACCGGCAGCAGCACACGATGGTCCTCAGCAATACGGTAGGCCTGCAGCACCATATCCAGCGCTTCCTGCCCGGTTTCGGTGAATATCTGAATCCAGCCCGTATCCCGCTGCTGGATGGCGTCCTGCTGGTCGCCCCAGATACTCCAGGGCAGCGCCACCGAGCGGCAGACATTGACCAGAACCAGCGGATAGCGACCACCCGCGGCGTAGGCCAGCATCTCATGCATATACTCCAGGCCCTGGGATGAGGTGGAGGTGAAGGCGCGCGCTCCGGCCATCCGCACGCCCATGCAGGCCGTCAGCGCCGAGTGTTCCGATTCAACTTTGATATAATCGGCATCCATCTCGCCATCGGCTATGTATTTGGCAATCTTCTCCACGATGCTGGTCTGCGGGGTAATGGGATAAGCAGCGACCACGTCAACACGTGCCAGCCTGGCCGCCTGAGCGACCGCCTCGTTGGCCGTGATGTATTTTCTAACCGGCATTTCGGTAGCCATTATTTATCACCTTCCGGCTCGACCATCTCTATCGCCCCGGTGGGACACTCCCTGACGCAGATGCCACAGCCCTTACAGTCCACAAAGTCGAAAGTGACCTTCCGGTTCGCCTCGTCCTGAGTTATGGCACCCTCCGGGCAGAAAACCCAGCAGAAAAGGCAGAAGGTGCATTTCCCCTTCAGAACTGGTTTGGCCGTGCTCCAGCTCCCCATCCGGGTGGGTATGGTTCCAGCTTTCTGTACGGGCCCCGGGATTGACTTCTCTTTCTTCATTTTCCCCCGACTTTTTTATAAGCCGCCTCAGCCGCCGCAATGTTACGGTCGACAACTTTCTCCGGCAGCGTGCTGGCAATGGCTTTTTTTATGGAATCCAGGCTCACCAGGCCGGTAGCGCCGGCCAGCGCACCGAGCATGGCGGTATTGACAATAGCCACCCCAATATTTTCCCGCGCTATTTCCGTGGCATCCACGGTGGTGACATTGAGAGTATCCGGTATCTTTGGCAATTTGCCGGCGGGTTTACGCGTGTTGACCAGAATGTTTGCCCCCTCCTGGGCACCGTCAGTTATGTTAACTACATCGAGGAGGGTATCATCAAGCACGATGATTGTGGTGGGGTGATAGATTTGACTGCGGGTCCGAATAGCATGGTCGCTGATGCGGGTAAATGCCTGTACGGGCGCCCCACGACGCTCAGCGCCAAAGCTCGGAAACGAGACAGCGTACTTGCCTTCGTAAAGAGCCACCGCGCTGCCTAACATACTGGCGCCGAGAACCGCCCCCTGCCCACCCCGTCCATGCCAGCGCACTTCCTCAAGACGCCCTTTCTGGTTCATCGCAGTCCATTATAGCACTAGTGCTGCTCACCCGCAAAAGGAAAAAGGCATGGAAAATAACAGGACCAAGCTCCGGTAGTGCTCACACAATCGGTCCGAGCGTATAGATGCCGGGGAAGTTGCCATAGCCCAGTATTTCCGCCTTGGTCTGCTTGCCGGTGGCTACCGCCAGTACTTCCTCATATATTCTCTGGCCAGTTGCTTTCAGGCCAGAGCCTTTCACTGCTTTCATCTCGACGAGCATATCGATATGGTCGGGAAGGCGTTTGAAGGTAACCGGGTTTCCCGTTACCTTGATTACGGGCATAAAAGGAAAGCCCTGCGGCACGCCCAGGCCCGTTGAGAAGAGAGCGACCTGCACACCCGCCGCCGCCAGAGCGGTGAGAAACTCCGGTTCACGTCCCGGAGAGTCGACGACGAACAGGCCTTTACCCTGAACGCGCTCGCCATATTGATAGACGTCCTGAATTGGTCCGGTACCGCCCTTGACAATGGCGCCGAGCGATTTCTCTTCAATCGTGGTCAGCCCGCCGGCGATATTGCCGGCACTGGGGTTGCCACCGCGCATATCGCCCCCGCTCGCCCTCGCCCGTTTCTCCATGTTATCAACGATTTTGAATATTTTATCGGCGACGCTTTTGCTGACGGCACGCCGGGCCAGGATGTGCTCGGCCCCCAGGAACTCCGTGGTCTCGCCGAAAACACAAGTGCCCTCGTTATCCAGTAAAATATCGCAGGTGGCGCCAACCGCCGGATTTGAGGCCAGTCCCGAGGTGGTATCCGAGCCGCCGCACTTGACCCCGATAACAAGATGGGAATCGTCAAATTCCTGCTGTCTTATCTGAGAAGCCTCGCTGACAAGCGCCTGAGCGATGAGCAAGCCCTCATTCAAAGCAACCGTTGCCCCGGCTTTCTGGATGACCACCTTCTTCACCGGCCTGCCGGTGGCAGCAATCTCCCGCTCTATCCGGTCGGCATCGACCCCTTCGCAGCCCAGACTTACCAGCAGGACACCGGCCAGGTTAGGGTTCTGGCCAAGGGAGATAAGCGTACGGGTGGCGATTTCAAGGTCAGGCAGTAACTGACCGCAGCCTGCCTGGTGCAGGAAAGGCGCCGTCCCTTTAATCTGCTGGGCAATCCAGTGAGCCACATCATTGGCACAGCCCACGGTCGAGATAACGCCGACATAGTTGCGCACGCCCACGGAACCGTCCGGGCGTGGATAGCCTAGAAAGCCTATTTCGCACCTCCCTCAGCCCCGGTACTGCCCCTGGTGCTCACCACGTTATGCACGTGCACGTAATCGCCCGCGTTGATGGCCGTGGTGGCCACGCCGATGGCTTCACCATACTTGACTACCGGGGCACCAGACTCAATATATGCCAGGCTGAACTTGTGGCCAAAGGGGATTTTCGACGCCAATTTCACCGTCAGCGGTTTACCATCAGCATCAAGCTCAACGCTGCTTCCCGCTTCCAGGTCGGCCAGCGCTGTGGCTACATTGTCCTTATTATTGACTACGATTGCCTTCTCGGTTAACTCCATATAGCCTTCCTTGATTGCCGCCCGTCATTATAGCAGACAGACCAGCAGATGCACAAGTACATATCGCCCGACCATTTAAAATGACTAGGCGGTTAGAGCGGCTGGCAGTTTAATATCGAGTCGCTCCGCAACCGCACGCAAATTCTTTACGGTGCGCTCCGGCAGTGGAATGCCGTTCCTGGAGCGCTCTTCGTATGTGCGGCACTCGGGTTCGCCAGGCACGAATATCTCATCAAACCCGTCCGCCCTGGGCAGCGCCTTGATGCCGTCAATCATCTCGTCTATATCCTTTTTATACTGCTCAAGGTCGGTAAACTGGCTGATATCGACAGCGATGAAAACGCTGTTCTGAATATGGCGGACGATATGCCCCGGGCGCTCACCGATTACCTTAACCTTTTTTTCTTTCAGCGGAGGACCGACTTCCCGACCGTGCAGTGTTGGACCCAGCATCGGATTACCCATCATTACACTGGAGAGGCATTCAAACATCATGGACAGGCCGGAGCCCTTGGCACCGCCAAAGGGGAGCAGAACCGCCGCCTTTTTGGGGTCGGTGGCTGGATTGCCGTCCTTGTCAATCGCCCAGCCCTGGGGTATCGGAATTCCCTTATCAAGGGCAACGTTGATTTTGCCTGCCGCGACCATGCTGGTAGCCATGTCCAGCATCAGCGGGCGGTGACGCTTTGCCGGTACCGTAATGGCTATCGGGCTGTTATGGATGCCGGCAGCCCTGGCGCCGAAAGGCGCCATATTGGGCGGGTTACACACCCAGGTCATCCCCGCCATCCCCTGCTCCGCCGCCATCAGCGTGTAGTAGCCCATGGCGCCCTGATGAGTGGTATTGCTGATGGCCGCCCAGCACACCCCCACCTGCTTCGCTTTTTCCATCGCCCGCTTCACGGTGAAGACGGTGACCACCGGCCCGAAGGCGCGGTCAGCCTCAACGAAGATGGTAGCCGGTGTCTCCTTCAATACCTGAATATTCGGCTTGGGGTTCATAATGCCCCGGTCTATGTTCTCCAGATACCACGGAATCAGACCCACGCCGTGGGAGTCAACTCCCCGGCGGTTGGCCCAGCTCAGCACCGCTGCTTCGGTCTCGGCATCCCGGGGCGGCATACCCATCTTGATGAAAACTTCAGCGGTGAATTCCTTTAAAGGCTCCCAGGCAACTCGCGTTTCGTTAGCCATACTACCTCCTTTGCGGCTGCGTCTGAAATAAACTACCTGATTGTAATCCGCCCGGTTTCCAGTCGTCAAGCAACGACTGGACAGCATACAGCAAACAAAGCTAAACTCTCCAGAGGTTTTATCGAGTGGATACTCAACAGGAAGTACATCTACTGCATGAAGACACCGCCGAATATGACCCCTGGCTTAAACTGATACTCGGTGGCACAAGGGATATAAAGATCATCTATTCTTTCTTTTATTTTCCGCCCAGATATTCCTTTGTTCTCTGAGCCAGCCCGGTTAACAGCTCGTTCAGCTTCAGCGGCGGGATGTACACGCAGAATATCTTTAACGTTTCGGTCTCGCTCGTGTTCCGGCACTCGTGCTCCACACCCTTGGGAGCGATGATGACCGAGTCCGTCTCCAGCTTGACCGCTTTGCCATCCATCAGGCACTCGCCGCGCCCGACAAAGTGCATAATCTCGTCACTGTCCGGATGAGTGTGTTTACCGGTGCCGCTTCCCGCCGGTATATGAGAGAAGAGCACGGTGGCTGTTTCATAACCCGTCGTCTCGGGGCAGGCAATGAGCTTCAGGTACCGTTCACTCGGGGGGTCCACCTTTGCCGCCGGAAATTCCCATCCGCGATAGACCTGTACTGACATAGCGCCTCCTTTTCCTTTATATTACAAGTTTCTTACAAGTCAATTTGCGAGCCAATTCCTAATTGTATTATAACGCGCAGGCTGCCTATAATAAAATCGGATGGTACTAAAGTCATGGATAATAGCATCTTTATGATTCACGGTATGTGGAACGGTGGCTGGTGCTGGAAGGAGTTCCGTAATTTTTTCGAGGGCAAGGGATATAGCTGCTTCACGCCGACCCTGCGCTTCCATGATGTCGACCCGAAAGAACCACCCCATCCCGAACTCGGTACCACCAGCCTGCTCGACTACGCCGCCGACCTGGAGAACGAAATCAGGAAACTCGACCACCCGCCCATTATCATAGGGCATTCTATGGGAGGGCTGCTGGCCCAGATTCTGGGCAGCCGGGGACTGGCCAGAGCCCTGGTTCTGCTGGCGCCGGCGCCACCAAGAGGCATTATAGCGCTGAAACCATCATCGTTCCGGGGAGTCTGGTCCTGCATAACCAGGCGGTGCTTCTGGCGCAAGCCCTGCCGACAGACCTATAATGAAGCCGTTTACTCAACAATGAACCTGCTCCCCGCCGAAAAACAAAAAGAAACGTATGAAAAGATGGTATCCGAGTCCGGACGGGCAGTGTTTGAAATCGGCCTCTGGTTTCTGGATAGCAACAGAGCTTCAGAGGTCGACGCTTCCAAAGTCACCTGTCCTGCTCTCGTGATTGGTGGCACCCAGGACCGTCTCGTGCCGGCGTCAACAGTGCGGAAAATCGCGCGAAGATATAAAGGGTTGGCCACCTACCATGAGTATGCCGACCACGCGCACAAGATCCTCACGGAACCGGGCTGGCAGGACATTGCCGAGGATATTGCTGGCTGGTTCAAAACGGTATTGAACGGAGAATATAAAGAAAACCAGCAGTGAGAAGGGAGCGTCATGGCACAAGATAATAAGGAAAAAGGTGCCGGCATACCCGCCGAGCGAGTTCTGGAAATGGCCGACCTCATCGAATACCAGGAAGGCTCGGTGGTCAGCCGGACTATAATCGACCAGCAAACCGGCACGCTAACGCTATTTGCCTTTGCCATCGGGCAGGGATTGAGCGAGCATACGGCACCGTTTGATGCCCTCGTTTACCTTTTAGACGGTGAAGCTGATATCGCCATCGCCGGCCAGTCCTACCGGTTACGCAAAGGGGAAATGATAATCATGCCCGCCAATAAACCCCACGCCCTGGAAGCAATAGATAAATTCAAAATGCTGCTGGTTATGATACGACCATAACGCCCGAGGACGCGGTAGAACCACCTGGATTCTCTGTGGCCCCAATTCACCAAGGCTACTAAGAAGGCATATCTGGTAAGTAGTCCGCCGGTTTTTTCTTGCTTATCTGTTTTGCCGTCGTTTTCGGCAGCGATTTGGTGAAAAAGACCCTTTTCGGCAATTTATAGTCTGCCATACGGCTCTGACAGAAATTCCGTATCTCCTGCTCGGTGGCATCAAAGCCGCTCTTTAGCTGGATAACCGCGCCCACAATCTCACCACGCAGCTTGTCCGGAATGCCCACAACGGCCGCCCTGGCCACCTTGTAATAGCTGCACAGCACCTCTTCAATGTCACCCGGCCAGATATTCTGGCCCTTCAGGATAATCATGTCCTTCTTCATGCCAGTGAGATAAAGATAACCGTCTTCATCAACATAACCCAGGTCGCCAGTCTGGAGCCACTCGTTTTTTATCTCCCTGGCGGTATCCTGAGGGTTATTGTAGTAGCCTTCCATGATAGGTCCCCGGACGACTATCTCACCCGCCTGCTTGGGGGGTAATATACCGCCTTTATCGTCTGCCGCCCGTATTTCCCATCCGGGCAGGGCCCTTCCCGATGAACCCGGTTTCCTCGAGTCGCCCATAGGATGATGGGTGATATGAGATACCGACTCGGTAAGTCCCCAGATATCAAGGACATCGGCACCGTAGTACTGCTTGAACTTCTCTATTATTTCAAGGGTCAGCGTGGCCCCGCCGCTACCCCATAATCGAACCGAGCTGGTGTCATATCTCAAACCTTCACGCTCAGCAACGTTGATGGCCAGCGCGTAGATGTAGGGCACTCCAAGATACATGGTTCCCTTTTCACGCTCGATGGTTTCCAGAAAACTGGATATCGACCGACCTGTACCCGGCACGATAACCATCGTGCTCCCCTTCTGAATGGAGCCCAGCATTACCGAAGCCAGCCCAAACATGTGGTACATGGGCAGCGCAAACATCATCATCCTGTCTTCTTCTGTCTGCTGAAACCCGTCACCGGAAACAATCGCCTCAAAAACCAGGCTCCGATGGGTAAGCATTGTTCCCCGGGGATGATTCGTCGGCCCGCTGGTGTAGGAAATAACACCGATGTCATCCGGTTTCAGTCCAACATTCACCTCCTCCTCGGAACTGTTCGCCATTATCTCCCCGTAGCTGGGGAATTTTCCCTCATGCCTGGCGTCCAGGTCTATCACGTGCTGGATTGATTCAAATCGGGAAAGGAATGGCACCACAGGTTCCAGCAGGTCGCTTTCCGCCACCAGTATCTTCGGCTTACAGCTGCCAGTGACAAAGCCCAGCTCATTAACCTTATAACGGACGTCCAGCGGTACGGGGATGGCACCAGCTTTCACCGTGCCAAAGTAAATGTTTACGAATTCCGGGCTGTTAGCCATCAGAGTCGCCACGCGGTCACCTTTTCTCACCCCCATGTCAAGCAACGCATTAGCCACCTTGTTGGCAGCCTTGTCCAGCTCAGCGTAGCAAACGCGGCGCTCGCCGCAGACAATAGCGGTCCTGCCGGCAAAATCCTCAGCCGCTACTTCAAGCATCTGTTTCAAGTTAGTTATCTTTTTCACCATAATGGGCCTCATGGGGAAGGGGGGACTCGAACCCCCACGTCTTGCGACACCAGATCCTAAATCTGGCCCGTCTGCCAATTCCGGCACTTCCCCGAGCTATAGTATCGATGCAGTGTCTCTCTGGGGTAAAGACAACTGTTAAGTAATACTATAGCATTTCGAGCCTGTTCGCTCAATAAAACGAGCGTGTTATTTTGCCCGTTTTTCGTCGTTAAAATTTAATAACGTTCAGTTGAGTTTTCAATTGAGCCGCCGACCTCCGTGGTGTAAAATACCTGTAGCGTAAGTCAGCGGGAACAGCGGGAGTACCGACAGGGTATTTCCGAATGCCCCGGGAGCGTTATCGTTATGTCAATTAAACAGAGCGTGCAGCAGATATTAAGCGAACTGCCGGAGGGGGTGCAGCTGGTAGCCGCATCCAAAACCAGAACCCCGGCCGAAATCCTGGAGGCAGTTGCTGCCGGCGTGCAATTAATCGGTGAGAACTACATCCAGGAAGCGGAAAAGGCTTATGCTGTCGTCGGCAACCGGGCGACATGGCACTTCATCGGCCACCTGCAGCGAAACAAGGTGAAAAAAGCGGTCAGGCTCTTTGACATGATTGAAACCGTGGACTCCCGTGAAATCGCCCGGGAGATTGACAAACGGTGCGCCGAAATCGGCAAGGTTATGCCCATTCTAATCGAAGTGAATATAGGCGAGGAACCGCAAAAATCGGGCGCACTGCCGGAAGACACCGAACAACTGGTAAGGGATATTTCATCACTGCCCAACATCCGGGTGATGGGACTGATGACCATGGGACCGCTCTCAGAAAACCCTGAAGACTCCCGACCCTACTTTGTGGCCATGAAGAAATTATTTGACCGCATGAAAGAATCGAGCCTGCCCAACGTTGAGATGAAATATCTTTCCATGGGCATGACCAGTTCTTATCAGATTGCGCCTGAGGAGGGCGCCAACATCGTCAGGGTAGGCACCAAGATATTTGGAGAAAGGAAGTACCCGTGAAATAAGTAAACATCTTGTATTTTCTATTAATCAGTGTTATACTCTTACGGAAAGCTTAATTTACCTTTATCAAGTGGGTTTCATCCCC
>JBARQF010000111.1:0-14059 GCA_049643605.1 Dehalococcoidales bacterium | reverse complement strand
AGCATTTCATGAACGCAATGGCAACCCGGTGAAGACCTTCTCCCTCGGTTTTGAGGTTGATGTTGAGAGAGATAAGTATAATACCGACCTCAATATAGCTAGGATGACGAGTCGTATTTTTAAGAGCGACCACAATGAAATAATTCTAACCTGTGAGGAGATGGCAAACAGCTTTGAGAAGGTCATCTATCACCTTGATGAACCCATCGCAAATCATACTCAGTCAGCCCAATTTCTCCTCTCGAGGACGGCCAAACAAGATGTGGCTGTCGTGCTGGGTGGAGATGGTGGTGACGAGGTTTTCGGCGGCTATACTCACTACTGGCAAAACCAAAGAATTTCGCACTATCAGCTTTTACCCGCAGCCCTTCGGTTGGGAGTTATAACCCCACTAATAAATACATTCCTGCCCAAGTATAAAAACCTGAATAAAATCGTCAACACGCCCGCCTCTGCCGCAAGATATCTTCTGTTCCGATCTGAAGGCAAAGAAAAAACCCAGAGCCTTTTGAATAGCGATTACTACAAAAATGATGCTGCCGTGGAATTTATCAGCACTCACTATTTCAGCAAGAATGATGGAATCCCGTTGGCGAAAAGATTGATGCATACCGACTTGAAGACCAAATTAGCGGATAACTTCTTGATTGGTGCGGACAAAATGACCATGGCGTCTGGCCTGGAACTGCGCAGTCCTTTCCTCGACCACAAATTGGTTGAATTTGCCTTCAAAATCCCGGTAAATATGAAAGTCCGTAGAGGAGTAACCAAATATATCCTGAAGCAAGCTATGACAGGCATGGTTCCTCAGGAGGTACTTGAGGGTAAAAGATATTTCTTCACCCCAGCCGCAAAATGGTTGCGAGGTTGCCTGAAGCCAATGATTGAAGAATATCTCTCCGTTTCTTCCCTGAAGAGGGAAGGGTATTTTAATGCAGACGCTGTACATAAAATGCTGCAGGCTCACTTAACGCAGCAAGAATACAACTTAGGATTGCTCTGGGCTATTTTCACCTTTCAGGTCTGGCATGAGCAATTTATCAAGAGGACGATTTGATGAAAGTGTTAATGTTGACCCCGACCGTTGACCCACTTGATCCGTCACATGGCTTCGCGTACACCTGGATGAAGCGAATTGCCGGGCAGGCAGACAAGCTCTCTGTCATAACCTTAGTACAGCGAAATCCAGAGCCAGACAGGGAGTTCGAAGTGTATTCTCTAGGCATAAAAACAAACCGCCTTTCGAAGTGGCTCTATTTAAATCGTCTTTTGCTTAAACTGGTCCCTCAAGCCGATTTGATATTTACCCATATGTATCCTGTCTTTCCCGTTTTGGCCTGGCCGTTTAGCCGTCTCTTTGCTAAACCTCTGGTTATGTGGCGCTGTCATAATGGTCATATCAGCCTGATGACCAGGCTGGGTCATGCCTTGGTGAACCGGGTTGTTACTGCATCGGAAGAGAGTTTCCGGATCAGGAGCCGTAAAGTGAAAATCATCGGGCATGGGATTGATATTGAGCGATTTTCCGCTTCAAGCGCACCTACTTCTAGAGGCTGCGCAAATATCCTTTCCGTAGGCAGGATATCTCCAGTAAAAGATTATGCAACGATGATTGAGGCGGTCTCGATAATGATTAGCGAATATGGTATGGATAATATTAAATTGGTGGTAGTTGGTGGCCCGCCACCAGCATCGGAAGAGAGCTACTTCGATAAAATCAAGAAACTCGCCAAAGAAAAAGGAATAGAAGAGAGAGTGGAGTTTGTCGGCAATATTCCTTATAACACGGTGCCCGAGTTTTATCACCGGGCGGACTTATTTATCAGCGCCAGCCAGACGGGAAGCATTGACAAAGTAGTGCTGGAGGCCATGGCCAGTGGCAATCTAATCGTTACCTGCAATGAAGCGTTTTTTCCGTTTCTTGGCGATTACCGCTCCCTGCTCACCTTTCAGAAAGGCGAGCCGCACGATCTGGCGAAAAAGGTGGCAGCCCTCCATTCGCTATCGGAAGGAGAACAGGGTAAAATCCGCTCCTTCCTCAAAGGTACGGTTGAAGCTGAGCATAGTCTTGATGTCTGGCTGCCGAGGTTGATTTCCGTGTTTCAGGAAGTATTATTAAAGCAGTAACGGCTGATACATAAAATGAAGGAACATCTTCTATACATCGCCAATGCCAGAATTCCCACGGAGAAGGCTCATGGCTTGCAGATAATGAAAATGTGCGGCGAATTTGCCAGGAAATTTGAAGTCGAATTAGTTGTACCCTGGCGAATTCAGACCAAGTTAATGAAGCAATTGACGGACGTTTTCGGTTATTTTGGTGTGGAAAGAGAATTTAAAATAATGCGGCTATTTAGCTTGAATTTAACACCACCGTGGGATAGCCGCCTTTCTTACTGGACTCGCTCTTCGCAGAATATATTACACTGGCCACAATGCCTACTCTTCGGTCTGATAAGTGCCGTTTATTCTCTTTTTCAATCAGCGAAGCTGGTTTATTCCCGTGATTTGTTC
The DNA here is from genome assembly GCA_049643605.1 of Dehalococcoidales bacterium. GTDB lineage: Bacteria > Chloroflexota > Dehalococcoidia > Dehalococcoidales > RBG-16-60-22 > E44-bin89. Next base: position 11,545 of record JBARQF010000111.1, on the reverse strand, counting down.
TCCTGCCTTTTTCTTTATTTCCTTAAGCCATTCCATAATAAGAGGGTTTTTTATGAAGCCCATGATTTCCCGCTCACCAATCTAGGACGCAAATTAAGGTGTTGGACGTTATGCCATGTTGACGGACTGATTGTGATCAGTTCTAAACTGGCAGAGCTTTACCAGAGCAGGGATATTCCGGCGCAAGCAACACTTGTCGCCCCGGATGGGGTAGATTTATCCCTCTTCTCTGTAAGCCTCCAGAAAGGAAAAATCAAAAAGGAATTGAATATTCCTCCAGATAAGAGCATAGTCTGCTACACAGGCCACCTGTATCGCTGGAAGGGTGTCTATGTTTTAGCTCAAGCAATGAAGGGACTGGTTAATGAATGTCTTCTCTATGTAATTGGAGGAACGCCAAGAGATATTACAAAGTTTCAAGAGTTTATCAGATCTAATCAGATTCAAAATGTAGTGGTTATCGGCTATATACCGCCCACACAAATTCCTAAATATTTAGCCGCCGCCGACATCCTGGTTCTGCCCAATACATCAGAAGAAGCGATTTCCAGGCTTTACACTTCCCCACTGAAATTGTTTGAATATATGGCGGCACTCAGGCCTATCGTGGCCAGTGATTTATCTTCTATAAGGGAAATATTGAATGAGGAAAATGCCTTACTCGTTAAGCCCGACGATCCGGAAGCACTGGCCAATGGTGTAAGAAAGGCACTTAAAGATGATGAGATGAGTCAAAGGCTGGCCAGGAATGCCTTGCGCGATGTTCAGGTTTATACTTGGGAGAAGAGAGCGGACAAAATACTGGAGTTCGTATTGAGCCATAACAGGTGAAAAAAGATGCTTTCAGCAGATAACTATAACAGTTGCATATGCTATCGAATTCCAAATAAAAGATTCATTGCAAAGTAAAACACTCTTCTCAGGGTATTGTAAGGAGGGTGGTAAACCGGTACATCTTTAAAGGTTGGCAGGTTAAAATTAGAACGGTCTTCCCAGTTGAATTCATCGGGCAAATAATGCGCAGCCTGTAGTTCTGCAAAGAGAGCTGTTCCTGGGTATATAATCGGGTATTCGGCTTGAACTACCTCTTTCATGGATAGGCCGGCTTTCGACATCAATAAATATGTTTTAAATATATCCCAAAAGCCTTCACCGGGATATCGATAAAGGAACGAAGAACGTGCTATCATCCCTTCAGCTTTCACTATTTTTATCGCCTCAACTATCTGCTCAGAAGTCACTTTTTTACCCATCAGCTTTAGCACTTTATCGCTTCCGGACTCAACTCCAAAAGAAACCAGTTCACAGCCAGCGGACTTAAGTGCTTCGGCAACTTCTCTATCAATTGAATCTACCCTTGAGTAACAGCCCCACCTGAAGTGAAGACGACGGTTTATAATTTCCTCACAAATGGAAATAACTCTCCTTTTGTTAACCGCAAAATGGTCGTCATAAATGAATAATCCACCCAAAGAGGGATATTCACGAAGAACCTGTTCAATTTCATCAACAGAGTTTTTCGGTGACCTCATTCTTATCTTGCTACCAGTCATGATGGTCGCAGAGCAATATTTACAGGTAAAAGGGCAACCTCGGCTGGTGATTATGCTGGTTATGCGTGGTCTTTCTGGAACCGGCAGGAAGAATTCATAATCTTCGATTCTTAGCAGGTGCCTTGCAGGAAAAGGCAGTACGTCTAAGTCCACAATAAATGGTCTGGGTGGATTCGTATGTATTATGCCTTCTTTATCTCTATAAGATATCCCCTTCACATCGCTGATTGAGTTTCCAGATTCAAGTTTATTACAAAGCTCCTTCATCGTTAATTCGCCTTCATGTCTCACAATGACATCTATAAAAGGCACATTTTTAAGCGTCTCCTCAGCAGCGAATGTAACGTGTGGTCCTCCCATGACCACTTTGCTATTCCCCGATTCTTTTACCCACTTTGCCACGTCAAACGCAAAGAAGCGCTCGTGAGAGTTACAGGTAATGCCGGTAACATCGGGTGATATTATTTTCAGTCTTTCCTTGAGTACCTCCTCCACCTTCGATATTTCTGTTAGCATTAAGTCTTCAATTTCTACAAGATGTCCTGCTTCCAATAACACAGAGGCAATATATCCCAATCCAATAGGAGGACCTACACCTTTGGCGCTTATATATGAATGTGGTTTTATAAGGAGAATCTTCATTTGCACAAGTTCACTCAATCATTAAGATGAGTAACTGATTCTTTGAGTTTTTTAATCATAGCTCAAACTTATATTTAGTTCAAGAAAGCAGTATCTGAAATAGATATATGCCTGTCAATCTTGAAAGGAAGCCTTTAAAGTTGACACAAGTTTAAACAGAGAATACTATACGAATAAATTAAGGGGAGGACATCTTTCTCACTTGTCGGAGTAGAAAGTTATCGCCAAAAATCAACATGTATGGGGAGTATGTAGAAAGAGGGGAATACCATAGAAAGTTGGACTCAAATTGGTCCTATTATCCCACCTATTTAGCCAAGATGAGATTTATCAGGGAATATCTAAGCAGGGTTCCCTCGAATTATAAGATTCTTGACCTCGGCTGTGGAGAAGGAATAATAGTAGAAGAATTTAATAAATTAGGTTACAATATTATTGGTTTAGATCATAACTACTCATCCGAGTTCGTGATAAAAGGAGACATAAAGAGAACGCCCTTTCCTGATCATAATTTTGATTTGATACTCTGTCTGGATGTTATTGAGCATTTGAGTTACGAAAATCAAGGGCCTGCAATAGCTGAAGTGGGAAGGCTATTGAAAGATAAGGGCGTAGCCATCTTTGCAATTCCAAATCTAGCCCATTTATACTCAAGGCTAAGGTTCTTGCTGAAAGGACAACTAGACAGGACGGCGCGTCTTGAGAAGCATCCTGGCGACAGACCAATCAAAGAGTACTTGCAGCTTCTAAACGAAGAGGGCTTCACGGTGATTCAGCGCGAGGGGTTGTTTCCTACTCTGCCTGTTATTTATCAGCTGATTCAGAGGTATCCGTCTAGAATGCTATGGCTTTACGGTCTTATCAATAAGTTATTCCCTTTCTCTGGCTTCTGTTTTTTGAACATCATTATCGCCCAGAGATAGGTTAGTAATCCCGGTATCCGGTGGAACGCTACAGGCAGGTGAAAATAACCGTGAAAAACAAGCTGGTGCAAGATAGGGGCACATTTATTGAGCAATTTGTGGTCGGGAAAGAGGTGCTGGATGCCGGCTGTACTGAGCTGTTGGGCACTACCACCGATAAAGGAAAGGCAGAGCGCTGGATACACGAGAAAATTAGAAAAGTGGCTAAGGAAGTGGTAGGAGTAGATATAAATAAGACCGAAGTAGAAGCACTAAAAGCACGGGGATACAATATCATTTGTGGCGATGTAGAGGAAGTGGACATCGGCCGGAAATTTGATGTCATTGTAGCCGGCGAGCTTATGGAGCATTTATCAAATCCGGGTCTGTTTCTGGAAAATATGAAACGGCATTTGAATGAGGATGGCGTGTTAATATTAACAACACCCAATAGATTTCATTTCTATTCTTTTCTAAAGGCCTTCATCACTGGACAGAACCCCGTGTATAATAAGCCGATCGCTGCACATGTTCATTACTATGATATCAACTCATTGAAGGCTCTCATCATCAGGCATGGCTATCAGGTGGTAGACCACTGCTTTTATTCTGAAGCATTCCCCACTTTTAAGAGCAAACTGCTTTTAAAATCCATCCAAAAGCTAAGGCCAAATTTCGCCCAAGGGATAATCATGGTTTTGCAAAAGACTGCCATATGATAAAAGAACTGCGAGAAGCAAGTCGCAAGGATGTATCTGAACCTTTAGGCATCCGGGCCTTCCGTGTTTTCTCTGTATACCTTACAGCCCTTTTTGTAAAGCTAAGATTCAGCCCCAATCTCGTCAGTCTGCTCTCAATAATAAGTGCTGTTGGTGGTGCCGTTCTGCTCATGTTTGGCTCGTACCAATTTCTGGTCATCGGGTCAGCTATGATGGTATTTTCCTACTTGCTTGACCGAAGTGATGGAGAACTGGCGCGCTACACAGGTAAACTGACGATTTATGGTTGTTACTTGGAAATCCTGAACAGCAATATCCTCTATGGATCATTGTTTGTTGGACTTTCCGTTGGTGTCTACCGGTATTTGGGTGATATTACTATGCTCTGGTTTGGCATCTCAGCAGTGTTCTTTAAATTTCTCTATCGATTCTGCAACACGAGCAAAGGTGTGCTGTTGAAAAATTTGAACCACAAACCGGAGCACGCCCCTCTCGCTATAAACCAAACGAGCCCATTTTATAAGAAGATACTGTGGGAAGTTTTCATGTTCATCTTCCTCGCCAACGGCATAATCATTCTAGCTCTCGTTTTCGCTATCATTAACAAACTGAACTTTCTGCTCATGTTTTATGGAGTGGCTATGCCACTGGTTTTCCTAGTGCAGAGCTATTTCCACTGGTTGGATTTGAAAAACCTCCAGAGTGAGAACGTGGGAGTGCTTAAAAAGTGACTTACCTGGTGAGTATCCAGGAATAGGCAGAATCAAATGCACGAGCTAGGGCTCTCGCGATTATAATGCCTATAATGCCAAACTTCAGGGCAAGTAAAACCATTGCCACAAGTTCAAATAGAAAAACGGATATATTGAGCTTAAACAACTGCCTCGTTTTCCTCTGGGCTTGAAGTGGGCCGCGGCGTAGAACATTTGCTATAGTTCCGAATATCACCGGGATAAAAAGAAGTTGCGTATAAAGAATTGATTCCAAATATTTACTGGAATACAGCCAGGGTATTACATAAGGACATAACAGAGCGCCAATGCCACAGACTATAACCATAACCACCAGTAGCCAAGGCAATCTCCTTTTGACTTCATCATAAGCTACCTTTTCGTTCATAGTCGCTATTTTGGGGAAGATGGTTTGGCTCACCGATGCCAGCAGCATAGTAGGCAAAGTGGCAATCATCACCGCGATAGAATATATGGCCAGACCTGAATAACCGAGCGCGATGCCAACGATTAACTTATCAATAAAACTTGCAGCTATATTAATCGACCTTATACCAGTGAGTTGTTTTCCGTAGGTTATGGCCGTTAGATCTTCTCGGTGGTTTAAGTTGCCAGTCCTGATGGTGCTAACCATAAAGACAATATGCAGTATGGCTGATGCGGCCATGTAGGCGGTTATCACCCAAAGTATGTTTCTGGTTAAATATACGGCCAGTATTACGGCCAGTGTCAGCAAGGCCCAATAGATGGACCGGTATCGGGAAGACAAATCAAACCGCTGTCTGCCGTACAGAAATGCATAGAAACCATTAAAAGATACGTGAAACGGGAAAAATAATGAGCTCAAAAGGAAGCATTTACCCAGTAATGTTTCCCCACTGAAATAATAATAGACACCAACCAGAATACAGACTGCAGCACCGATAAGGCTCCATTTGAATCTGGTTTTGGTGCTTTGGACAAGTATCCAATCACGTCCATTGGCTACCGCATGTATAATAGCAGCCGTCATGCCGGGCAGAGACGATATCGCCAGTATTCCTAAAATGGAAAAAAAATAATTATACTGACCGTAAGCTTCTTTGGATAGGAGCCTCGCCAGTACGACTGAGGATGCTAATCCACTTAGGAAAATAACGCCCTGAGCAGTTATCAAATAGGAATTGTTTTTTATATAATATCCTAAGTCTACATCGAGCCCTTTGCCGATTTTCCCTATAACTGAAATGATGAAATCTTTTATCATCTTCTAATTTTATGCGGCTAGTTCTGCTACAACCTGAATAGGTTTTACTTTTGCTTATTCAAAATGACATTTCCCAAAGTCCTCTTTACTTCAGAAAACCTTCAAAGAAATTGCTACAGCCTCCAACAGCACAAATGTAGAACACTCCCAGTTTTTGCAGCCACCAAAAGAGGATAACCCGCAGCAACATCGTTGCTCCAATAGTAACCTGAAATCCGCGGTATACATGCGAACAAAGCTAATTTCATTGGTTGGCTCTGAACCACTCAATTGTTTTTAACAACCCTTCTTCGAGAGATATTTGTGGCTGCCAGTTGAGCAAACGTTGCGCTTTGGTGATATCAGGTCGTCTTGTTTTCGGGTCATCCTGTGGTAGCGGTTTGTAGACGATTTGGCTTTTGCTGTCAGCAAATTTAATTACCGTTTCAGCGAGCTCTTTAACCGTCATCTCATGAGGGTTCCCCAAGTTTACCGGCTCATTAATGTTTGAGAGCATCAACTTATGGATAGCTTTAATTAAATCACTTATGTAACAGAAGCTACGCGTTTGGGAACCGTTACCGAAAACGGTAAGCGACTCATTGTTTAATGCCTGATTTATGAAGGTAGGGATAGCCCGGCCATCTTCCTTTCTCATTCTTGGGCCGTAGGTGTTAAATATTCGGGCAATTTTGACATCAATGCCGTGATGTCGATGATATGCCATAGTCAATGCCTCAGCGAAACGCTTCGCCTCATCGTATACGCCGCGTGGACCTATCGGATTTACATTTCCCCAATAGTCTTCTGTTTGCGGATTAATAAGAGAATCACCATATACTTCCGAGGTGGAAGCAAGCAGAAACTTAGCGTTTTTGGCCTTCGCCAGACCCAGAGCGTTAAAGGTGCCCACGCCTCCTGCTTTTAGAATCTGTATTGGAAATCGGTCAAAATCGACGGGGCTGGCCGGGCTGGCGAAGTGAAGTATATAATCAACGCTATCCGGAAGGTCAATATAATTGGTGACGTCGTACTCGATAAACGAGAAGTTTTCGTTACCTCTTATATTATCGAGGTTTTTTGAGTTGCCGGTAATAAGGTTATCCAGACAGGTTACCTGATGCCTCTGGGCAAGCAAAAATTCGGCCAGGTGTGAACCGACAAAACCGGCTCCACCCGTGATTGCGACCTTCACCGCCCCACTCCCTGGTACATGAAGCCCAGTTCACTCATTCTGTCGGGTTCAAAGATATTCCGGCCATCAATAATTATGGGCTGGTTGAGGAGTTTTTTAATCTTCAGCAAATCCAGTTCCTTGAACTCGTCCCATTCGGTAACTATTATCAAGGCATCGCTGCCATCGGCCACCTGATAGGCGTCCTGGCAAAACTCTACATCCGGGAATATCGCCCTGATATTTGCCATCGCTTTAGGGTCATAGGCTTTTACCTTTACCCCCTCCTGTTGAAGCTGCTTTATTATTTCTATTGCCGGAGCCTCCCTGATATCATCGGTGTCCGGCTTGAAGGCAAGGCCGAGCAGGCCTATGGTTTTGCCATTCAGATTCCACAGTAGATTCCTTGCCTTCTTAACTGCCTGAAGGCTTTGATGTTCGTTTATTTTGTCAACTGCTCGCAGCAGTTCAAAGTCGTAACCTGCTTCTTCAGCTATCTTGATGAAGGCGATGACATCTTTAGGCAGGCAGTAGCCACCATAACCTATCCCGGCATCAAGAAAAGCGCGTCCTATTCTCTTATCCAGCCCCATTGCCTCGGCAACTTTAGTCACATCAGCTCCCACTGCTTCACAGATATTGGCAATGGCGTTGATGTAGGATATTTTGAGAGCCAGGAAAGCGTTGGAGGCGTGTTTGATGAGTTCGGCAGTCTCGATGTTAGTCACGATAACCGGAGCGTTTAGCGGTTCGTACAACTCTTTCATTAAATTGGCAGCCCGTTCGTTTTCCACGCCGATGACAATTCTATCAGGATGCATACAGTCGTAGACTGCTTTGCCTTCACGCAGGAATTCCGGATTTGAAATGACGTCAAAGTCGTGGTTATGGCGGTTGTTTAGCTCAACCGTCCTTTTGACCCAGCCGCCTGTTTTCACCGGAACAGTGCTCTTGTCCACGATAGCTTTATAACCATTCATGGTCTCAGCAATGCGCTTGGCAGCTATTTCCACGTAGGATAAATCGGCGGAGCCATCCGGCCCCTGGGGTGTGCCGACACATATAAATATTACGTCTGCTTTTTCTACCCCTTCCTCCGCGCTTGTAGTAAAGGAGAGCCTGCCTTTACCCACATTTCGATTCACCACCTGGTCCAGTTCTGGTTCGTAAAAAGGTATATCGCCTTTCTGCAAGCTCTCGATTTTCGATTTATCGTCATCCATGCAGACTACTTGGTTGCCCAGTTCAGCCAGACAAGCCCCGGTGACCAGCCCGACATGACCGGAACCAATGATACAGACATTCTTCATCAGTTTTCCTCATCTGAATCAACGATGATTTTCTTCAAGCCATCTTCCAGTTTCCACTCTGGCTTATAGCCGAATGATTTTGCCTTGGAAACATCGGCCAATGTATGTTTCGCATCACCAAGTCTGGGTTTATCATAAACCGGCTTTAGGTCTTTTTGCAGAAGTTTGATAATTAGTTCGGCCAATTGATTAATGGTGATGTTTTTTCCACCGCCGACATTGAAAACACCGTTTACATCACTCTCAGCAGCTCGAATATTAGCGTTTACCACGTCCTGAATAAATGTAAAATCCCGACTCTGTTCTCCATCGCCGAAAATAACCGGGGGTATACCGGACGAAATCCGACTGATGAAAGCGGGAATGACCATTGCATACTGTGAATGTGGGTCTTGCCTGGGGCCGTAGACGTTGAAATACCTCAAACAGATTGTGTTTAGCTTAAAAATATCTCTAAAAATCGAGCAGTAGTGTTCCCCCGCCAGTTTGGTGAGTGCGTACGGAGAGAGCGGGTTCGGGAGCATAGCTTCATGCTGCGGTAGCACCTCGGTATCTCCATAGATTGAAGATGAAGAAGCAAAAACTACTTTTTTAACTTTATTATCCCTCGCTGCGAGCAGTACATTTAATGTGCCGGTTATATTGACCTCATTGGCTGCTAGGGGATTTTCAATGCTGAAAGGAACCCGAGCCAGCGCCGCCTGGTGAAACACGTAGTAAATGCCCCCAAATAATTTCTGTAACAGGGGAAGGTCAGTTACGCTTCCCTCAACAAATTCCACGGAGTTATTTTTCAGAAGTCGGTCTATGTTCGCTCTTTTGCCGGTGGAAAAATCGTCAAGAATAGTCACCGCGTAGCCGCGGGTTAATAGTCCCTCTGCAAGCTGTGAGCCAATAAAGCCGGCGCCGCCGGTAACGATGACTTTCTTCATTACGGTTTATTCCTTCTTTGAAGCGATGAAGATATTGGTATTAATTAACTGCTCCAGTGTTCCCACGTCGAACCAGGCATCAAGGTCCAGCAGGTAAGCGGCCAGCATTGGCTTTTCTTCTCTGGCTAATTGCTCCATAAGGTTTCTTTCCAGGCTTGTGTCCGGCTGCCTGGGTAAGAATTTATCCATATCGGGAAGGAGAAACTGACTTTTAATAATGCATACCCCCGCATTTATCGCCGGTTCCTCATCGATTTCGTCAATGCCCGGCTTCTCGATAAATCCGCGGACGACCTTGCAGCCGTTCAGGTCCTCAAGCTTGCCAACGCCGAACCTGGTGGCTTCCTCTCTTTCCACAACAACAAAGGCTACCGTCATCACAGTTCCTATACTTTTGTTGCAGCGCTCATGGTATTGGATAATATCGGAGAGGTTCATTTGCAGGGAAATTGTACCATCGGGCAACGTCCGATTTATGATATAGTCCGCGTAACAGACCAGAAAATCGTCTCCCTCGGAATCATCAACCGCCATCTGGTCGAGGGCGCAGCGCAGGTCTCCGCCGGTCCCCCAGCCATTGGTCTGGATGACCTGTATGTTGAAATCCGGGTTGGTATAATCAACATGGTAACCCAGCTTGTGGAATAAGCGCAGGATCTGGTCAAGATACTGCTTTCTCTTGCCAACGTAGTCTTGCAGCGTGGCAGCGGTGGCATTGTCCCGTACTGCGATGTAAAGTTCATCAATCTCTGGTGCCCCGCCAAACCAGGAAAGCATGTATTCCACGAGCGGTATGCCACCTACCTGTTGAAATATCTTTGGGGCAAGATAGGTGAAAGGGTAACATCGAGTGCCTGCCCCAGCCGCCAGCAATACTGCCTTCACTCAGAAACCTCCCTTTCAGTTGCCGATAATTATAACCCACTGAACTCGCATAAGCAAGATAGGGGTATTGACATTTCAGGCATAACGCACTATCATTATACTACAATTGGAGTATCATGGAAAACAAAGTTACTATTAAAATACCACGCGAACTGTACCAGAAGCTGCGGAAAATAATAGCGGGTACCGGCTTTTCCAGTGTCAACGAGTTTATTGTTTTTGTGATGCGCAGCATCGCTTCTGGCGGTGAAATCAGCAGTGAAGACCGGCTAACGGCGGAAGAAATAAAAGCCGTGCGGGAAAGATTGAAGAGACTTGGTTACCTGCAGGAGGAAACATGAAAAAAGAAAAGGAAGACAAAGCAGTTTACCTGCCCGTAGAGCTATATGACCGGGTTAAAGAGAGGGCCGGGGCTACCGACTTTGGATCCATTGAGGAATATCTAACCTTTGTTCTGCAGGAAGTGCTCAAGGAAGAAGAGACCGAAGAAATAGCCATAGACCATGAGCAGGAAAAAGAGGTAAAGAAACGGTTACGCGCACTGGGGTACTTGGACTAATATTGCCTGTTGCTACACTATGGAAATAACGATAGCGTTGCTTGTCGGGGTCGCCATTCTTTCTCTTTTCTGTGAGTATATGGACGCCTCGATTGGGATGGGTTACGGGACGACACTGACCCCGCTCTTGCTTATCTTCGGGCTGGCGCCATTGCAGGTGATCCCGGCAGTACTGCTCGGGCAGCTTATCGGAGGTGCCGTCGGCGGGATTGCGCACCATCGCCTGGGGAATATAAAACTTGATTTCAGGCGGGATGAGACGATTATAAAACAGAGGCTGCGCTGGCTGGGGTACCTGCCCCGGTCACTGGACGCCAAGGTTGTCTTTATACTTGCCGGCTGCGGGATTATCGGGGCGCTGGTCGGTGCGCTGACAGCGTTGAATATCCCGAAGGTCGCCCTGACCACCTACATTGGAGTTGTGGTGCTGGGAACGGGTATCGTTATCTTGTGGCGCCGGAACTATCAAGGTTCTCTTTCCTGGAAAGGGCTTATCGGCATTGGGTTGCTGAGCTCTTTCAACAAGGGGATAAGCGGTGGTGGCTATGGCCCGCTGGTAACCGGCGGGCAGATAATCAGCGGCCGGGAGGCCAGAAGCTCGGTAGGCAGCACGACGGTAGCCGAGGCAGTGGTCTGTATTGCCGGCTTTCTGGTGTACTTGCTGGTGAAAGGAGATATATTCTGGACACTGGCAGCGGCTACCAGCATCGGCTCGGTTATCGCCGGGCCGATGGCGGCATTGACCGTTCGCAAAATAAACTCGGCAAAGCTGAAAATAATCATCGGTTTTGCCACCATTATTTTGGGCGCTTACACGCTACTGAATACGTTCGTCTTTTAGAGGGAGGGATTTCATGCTGGATTTGAAAGACCTGGAAAACCGCAGTCTGTACATAGTGAGAGAGTCCTACGC
>JBARQF010000110.1:0-8521 GCA_049643605.1 Dehalococcoidales bacterium | reverse complement strand
GGCTTACACAGGGGATTCTCGCGGTTGAGGAAACACCGGCCGTTTACCTGCACGACCACCATTTTCGGTATCAGGGTCAGGAATACCGGAGAAGGGGGATTATCACGCTGGTCAGGCTGGAAGAGTGGGAAAGTCGGGTGATACGCCCTCACGAAGGTACGCTGGCCAATCCTAAGAGTGACCGGCTCAGGTTATTGCGCGCGCTCCAGGCTGATACCAGTTCCATTATGGCCCTCTTTGAAGACCGCCATAAAATAATCGCTTCAGCGCTGGCAGCCAGGGAGAAGGACGAACCGGTAATTCATTTCAATACCGACAGCGGTGAAAAACATGTCCTATGGGTCATCAGTGAAGCGGAGACGCTGGCTCAATTACGGCAGCATCTGGCCCATCAGCCCCTCTATATTGCCGATGGGCACCACCGCTATGAAAGCGCTCTGGCTTACCATCGGGAGCAACGCAAGAAACTGGCGAAATCTCACGGGGATGAAGGGTTCGATTTCGTAATGATGGAGCTCGTTGATTTCGCTGACCCCGGCCTGGTTATCCTGCCCCCGCACAGACTGGTTCGCGGCCTACCGGCGAAAAAGATGGACGGAATTTTAAACGGGCTGGCCTCACTATTTCAGATACAGAAACTACCGTTCGACTCGCTTGATACCTTGCAAAAAGTAAACGTCTTTCTGGCTGAGAATGAGAGTCAGGGAAGAATCGCTATCTTCGGTCTGGACAGCCGGGATATCCTGCTGCTGAAGCCGCATGATTTAACGTCGCTAAATAAACTCATACCTGGCTCCCGTTCGGAGCAGTACCGGAGGCTGACCGTCAGTATTCTGGACCACGTTATACTGGAGAAACTGTTAGGTCTGAAGCGGGAGCAGGCGGCGGAAGCGCTGGCCTACAGCTATGACCAGTCTGATGCCGCAAATATGGTTCTCAGCGGCCAATATCAGCTGGCCTTCCTGATAGGCCCGGTGAAGGCAGACATGATAAAAATGATTGCAGATGTCGGCGACCGTATGCCCGGGAAGTCAACCTACTTCTATCCCAAGCTGCCTTCAGGGCTGGTATTCTACCGGATGGCAGACCGTTAGCACGTTATTAAATCATCAGGTTCGATTGACGTTCTGACTTTGCTTGTGTTACCATAGAAACGTTCCGGATAACAGGTAAACACGGGGTTTGCATAGAGCCCCTTTTTCATTTTATCCTTGTAGTAGGTTATATTTAATCTACAGGCAATTACTGACAGGGGAAACTGGCGATGCTGGTTGAGGAAGAGCTGGCCCGAATTTCACCGGCAAAGGATACCTTCGTCACCGTTGGTGTGTTTGACGGCGTGCACCTCGGCCACAAACATCTGATTTCGCAGCTGGTGGGTAAGGCGGAACAGGAGAACTCACTGAGCGCCGTGGTAACGTTTCGACAGCACCCCCAGGAGGTACTGCGACCTGATATCATATTGCCGTTTCTTACCAGCCTGGCGGAGAGGGAAAAGCTGCTCGAAAATGAAGGCGTGGATATTACCGTTCCGCTCACCTTTACTGCTGAGACCTCCAAATTAAGTGCACGTGAGTTCATCGGCCTGCTTAAAAAACATCTGCACATGCGCGGTATGGTAATCGGACCTGACTTTGCTCTGGGCAGAAAACGAGAAGGCAGCGCAGATGCTCTTCACGCACTGGGGCGTGAACTGGGTTTCGGTGTTATCGTGGTGCCTCCCGTGGTAATCGATGGAGAGATTGTGAGCAGCACGGCAATCAGACAGGCCCTGTCGGGCGGAGATGTGCACAGAGTCCGGCGACTGGCCGGTCGGAACTTCAGCCTCCGGAGTCATGTTGTCGCCGGCGCGGGGAGGGGAGTGGAAATGGGGTTTCCCACTGCCAACCTGAATATCGGCCCGGAACATGCCCTGCCCGCGGACGGGGTTTATGCCACCCGGGCAGGTATCGGCGGTGAAATTTTCCCCTCGATGACCAATATCGGCACCAGCCCTACCTTCGGTGATAACAGGCGGGCGGTGGAGGTCTATATCGTTGATTACCGGGGCGACCTTTACGGGCAGGAACTTCAGCTCGAGTTTGTGGAGCGGTTGCGCGAGGAGAGGAGATTTGGTAGTGTGGAAGAGCTGAAAAAGCAGGTGGCTGAAGACGTGAAACGGGGCGTCGCCATACTAAGTGTTAAAGGTGGAAAACAGACATGAAAGGCCAGGTGAGGGAAATCACTGAGCAGGAAATACATCCCCTTCTGCGTCGGGGAGTGGCCGAAATCATTGTGGAAGAGGAAATGATTGAGCTGCTCCGCTCCGGCAAAAAACTGAGGTTGAAGGAAGGCTTCGACCCCAGTTTCCCCGATATTCACCTTGGACATATGGTGTCGCTGCGAAAGCTGCGCCAGTTTCAGGAGCTTGGCCATCAGGTGGTGCTTATCGTGGCTGATTGGACCGCCCGTATTGGCGACCCCAGCGGCGTTTCGGTGACCCGCCCGATGCTGACCGTGGAACAGGTGAGGGCCAATGCCCAGACCTATATGGAACAGTTCTTCAAGATTGTGGATAAGGGAAGGACCGAGGTGAGGTGGCAGAGCGAGTGGTTCGACAAGTTCACCCTGACCGAGGTTATTCAGTTGACCAGCAAGTTCACCGTAGCCCAGTTTCTGGCGCGTGATGATTTCAATGCCAGGTACAATGAAGGAAGGCCGATTGCGCTGACCGAGTTCATGTACCCGCTGCTCCAGGCATACGACTCGGTGGCGATACAGGCGGACGTCGAATTCGGCGGCATAGACCAGAAGTTCAATTTCCTGGTGGGAAGGGAGCTTCAGTCCATGATGGGGCAGTCTCCACAGCAGTGCTTTATGACGCCGCTTCTGGTGGGCACCGACGGCAGCCAGAAAATGAGCAAGAGCCTGGGGAACTATATCGGCGTGGCGGAGCCATCTTATACAATATATGGCAAGGTAATGTCTATTCCTGACAGCCTTATCCTGAACTACTTTGAATTGGTAACTGATGTCTCTGATGAGGAACTAGTACTCTTTAGGAAGCAGCTTAGTGATAAAAATTTCAACCCGATGGAATTGAAAAAACGCCTGGCTGATGAAATCGTGAAGCAGCTCTATAGTGAAGAAGAGGCCGATGTAGCTACGAAGCATTTTGAAAGAGTTGTTCAGAAAAAAGAAGTACCAGAGGAAATTGAACTGGGAACAAAATCAGGCGGCATCCTTCAGGATTACCTGGTGGAGAACAAACTGGCCAAAAGCAAGAGCGAAGCCAGGCGTTTAATTGAACAGGGTGCCGTATATATCGATGGTGAAAGAGTCACTGATATTAATGGCACATTTCCAAAAGACACCATCATACGAGTCGGCAAAAGAAGATTTATAAAATCTACTTAAGATTAGGTTCATTTGCCAAAGTGATTAACACTGATATTAAGAAAGAGGAAGGTGAATAATATGGGACAGTTGCGTGTTCCGGGGCCTACCCCGTGTCCGCCGGAAGTCCTGCAGGCGATGGCCTGGCAGATGATAAACCACCGCGGGCCGGAATTCGGGGAGATGCTGCATGACATCACTGCCAAACTGAAGCAGCTATTCCAGACGAAAAATGACCTTTATCTGCTGACATGTTCCGGGACGGGGGGACTGGAGGCAGCAATTGTCAATACCCTCTCTCCGGGGGATAAGGTGCTTTCGGTCACGGTGGGCGTGTTCGGGGAACGGTTTACCAGCATGGCGGAGGAGTTCGGTGCCGAGGTCATTCCGCTCCGCTTCGAATATGGTCAGGCGGCTGACCCCGATGAAATCCGGCGCGCATTGCAGAAGGAGCCGGAAATCAAGGCGGTAATGGTAACGCATAATGAAACCTCGACCGGGGTGACCAATGACCTGGCGGCCATCAGCGCCGTGGTCAAGGAGTTTGACAAACTGCTGCTGGTGGACGCTATCAGCAGCATGGGCTCAATTGACCTGCCGGTGGATAAATGGCACTGCGATGTAGCCGTGACCGCGTCCCAGAAGGGGTGGATGGTGCCTCCCGGCCTGGCGATGGTCAGTGTCAGCCAGGAAGCGTGGCAGGCCCACGCCAAGGCCAAGATGCCCCGTTTCAACTGGGATTTCGCCCGGGCACAAAAGTACCTGGAAATAGGGCAGACACCGTGGACCCCGGCAGTATCAATTGTGTTCGGGCTTTCGGTGGCGCTGGACATGATGCTGAAGGAAGGTCTGTCAAATATCTTTGCTCGCCATGCCAGGGTGGGCGACGCGGCTCGGGAAGGGGTGAAATCGCTGGGGCTATCTCTCTTTCCTGATGAGAAATATGCATCCAACACGGTTACCGCCGTGTGCGTCAAGGACGGTATGGATGTAAAGAAGATGCTTAAAATACTGCGTGAGGAATATCAGATAGTGCTTGCTGGCGGCCAGCAGAGTCTCCAGGGTAAAATATTCCGCATCGGGCACCTGGGACTGATAAAAGAAGAAGATATAAAAGAGATAATCTCAGCCCTGAAGGAAGTATTGCCCAGGGTAAGCACTTAATATATTGTAAGGTTGATGTCAACAAAGAAACTGTGTATGCAGGCAGCACCGGGCTTATTGATTGCCGCGCTGGTGCTGTCAAGCGCCTGTTCTAAAGGGGAAGGGGCAGAAACCCCCGGGCAGGTAATCGAAGATATTTCACTTGAGGAAGCATTTACCCTGATGGAGGACAGCCGGGGCAGCGATAATTTCACCATTATTGACCTCCGTTCCACCGAGGAGTACGCCAGCGG
This sequence comes from Dehalococcoidales bacterium, assembly GCA_049643605.1. GTDB lineage: Bacteria > Chloroflexota > Dehalococcoidia > Dehalococcoidales > RBG-16-60-22 > E44-bin89. The sequence continues at coordinate 3,749 of JBARQF010000110.1, read as the reverse complement.
CCATATAGAGGAGGCAATCAATCTGGATTACGGTTCCTCCGATTTTTTGGAAGCACTGGATGAACTGGACCGCGAGGTGGCTTATCTTATCTACAGCCATGGCGATGATGTGAGCGGTCAGGTTCTGGATGCGATGGCCGGCCTCGGCTTCACCGAAGTCTACAACATGCTTGGCGGTATGGAGCACTGGGAAGAAATAGGCCTGCTACAGGTAAAATAGTAAACGTTTCGCTGAAAATGCAACCACCGGAGGGGCACGCGCCCCTCTTTTCATTTCTGCAGCCGCCTCTCAAATTGACTTGACATATAGGTAATGCTATCATAATCACAGAAGCCAGAAGGCTGATTTTTTAAGCGTGGTTGAATCCCTGAGTAATATGTCTACGCTGAGTGAACTTAATCAGGAAATTGCTCGCTGCTTGCTATGCGAGATAGCGAAAAATCGGACAAATACCGTACCTGGGGAGGGGCCGGAGGATGCTGAAATCATGTTTATCGGTGAAGCTCCAGGCTGGCATGAAGACCAGCAGGGGCGACCTTTTGTCGGGCCAGCCGGGCACTACCTGGACCAGCTGCTGGCATCAATCAGCTTAACGCGGCGGCAGGTCTTTATCGCTAATGTTATGAAGTGCCGTCCGCCGAATAATCGTGACCCGCTGCCGACGGAAATTCAGAATTGCCAGAAATGGCTCGACCACCAGATAGACATCATCAAGCCCAGAATGATCGTTACTCTGGGCCGTTATTCAATGGCCCGGTTTTTCCCGGGTAAAAGTATAGGTAAAATACACGGGACTGCGGTTAGGCAGGGTGATATTATATGTTTCGCGATGTATCATCCGGCGGCGGCTCTCCACCAGCAAAGTCTGCGGCAGGCAATAGAAGCCGATATGAAAAAGATACCTGCGGTTCTTGCCGAGGCGAAAAATGTCCCCGATGTTGAACCCAGCCCCCAGCAGTTGAGCATGTTTTAGGACTGAAAAGATGGCCGGATCGAAGTTAAAGCTCATTCCCCTCGGTGGTCTCAGTGAAATCGGCAAGAATATGCTCCTGCTGGAATATGAGAACGAGATATTGATCGTTGATGCCGGGCTCATGTTTCCAGGGGAAGAAATGCTTGGCATTGACCTGGTGATTCCTGATATCAATTACCTTCTGGATAAAAAGAAAAAAATACGAGGCATTGTCATTACACACGGTCACGAGGACCATATTGGCGCGCTGCCCTACGTTCTGCCCCAGCTTGATGTTCCGGTTTATGCCAGCCGCCTGACCCATGGCCTGATACGCGTTAAACTCAAGGAACGCAAAGCGCTGGCTGATGCCAAACTAAAAGTGGTAGCCCCCGGCGAACCGATTACGCTGGGAGCATTTAAGGTAGAGTTATTTCCCGTCTGCCACAGTATTCCTGACGCCTCCGGCCTGATTATTAACACCCCGGTTGGCGTCGTGGTACACAGCGGTGATTTCAAGCTTGATTACACGCCGGTCAGCGGCCGACCGACCGACCTTTCACGCCTGGCTCAACTGGGGGCACAGGGAGTCTTGCTCCTCCTTTCCGACTCCACATATGCCGAACTTCCCGGCTACACGCCGTCGGAAAGAGTGGTTGGGGAAGCTCTGGACCACATCATGTCGGATGCCCCGGGCAGGGTGATAGTTACCACCTTTTCCTCACTGGTGTCACGTGTCCAGCAGGTGATTGACGCTGCGGCTAAGCACGGGCGGCGTGTTTTCATTGTCGGACGCAGCATGAGTGATACGGTGCGCATGGCGCTGGAACTCGGTTATATTCAGGCCCCTGATGGAATACTGGGCAGAATTGATGAAGCCCGCAGCCTCCCCAACGACAAGGTCGTATTTGTTACCACTGGAAGCCAGGGAGAGCCGACCTCGGCGCTGGTGCGCATGGCAAACCGTGACCACCCCAACGTTAACATCCACTCCGGAGATACCATCGTAATATCGGCAACACCGATACCCGGCAACGAGGCCGTTGTCAACCGTACCGTGGATAACCTTTTCAAGCAGGGAGCACGGGTACTGTACGATAAAGTGGCGCAGGTTCACGTTCATGGCCATGGCAGCCAGGAGGAGCTCAAGTTACTGCTGAACCTGGTCAAGCCGGAGTTCTTCATGCCTATCCACGGCGAGTATCGCCATCTCAGCCTGCACGCCAGGCTGGCCGAATCGGTGGGCATGCCGAAGGAAAATACTTTCGTTCTGGAAGACGGGGATATTCTTGAGCTCACCGAGCACTCGGCCAAAAAGCATGGTAAGGTTGGTTCAGGTAACGTTTATGTTGACGGGTTGAGCGTCGGGGATATTGGCGGTGTGGTGTTGCGTAACAGGCGCATGCTGTCAAAGGACGGCATCGTGGTGGCGATAATCGCGGTGAACCGGCAGACGGGCAAGCTGGTGGGGCGTCCTGACATCGTGACACGGGGTTTTGTCGATACCAGGGAGTTCAAAGAGATGATTGATGAAAGCCGTGACCTGCTGGCCAAGACACTTGACCACAGCGGCGGCAAGGCCGCCGAATGGAGCTTTGTCAATGCCAAGGCGAGGGATACGCTGGATAAATTTTACTATGAGAAGACCAAGCTTCGCCCGATGATTCTGCCGTTTATGGTCAGGGTGTAACTGTTATGCCGAAAAGAAGACCCAGAGCGGATAATGAGTTCCTGAACAGACCAGGACCAGGGCCAAGACAAAGACGACGGCGGTCTTTCTTAGGCGGGCTGTTCTATTTTCTGTGGTTGCCGCCAATGCGCTATACCATTCTGCTGGCGCTCGTTGGCTTGCTGGTCTGGTGGCAGTGGGCGGCGTTAACCGGTCTATTTGGCTGGGGGCTGCTTTTCATTGCGGCCGCGATTATTACCTTTATCGTTCAGATTAAGCGGCGAAAGTTGCCTTCGTTTATCCTCCGTTTTAATCGGTGGCTGGGAGTGGTTGCCTTTGTGCTGGCGGTCTGGGGGATACTGGCCATTTTTGATATGGGGGGTGAATTCGGCAGTGCGCTGATAATGGAGCCCGCACCGGTCGTCGATGTCCTAATCATTCTGGGGCTTGGTATCGCCGGGGTGGCCCTGGTGTTTCCCAGGGCCTGCGTGCGGCTGGTCGCCAAGTTTTTCTCGTGGCTGGGAGGCCAGTTCCAGCGGCAGCCGGCGAAGGTGCCCAGGTATCTTGAAAAACAGCTGGCGAACGAACGTGCCGCAACGCCGGCCCATATAGAGCTTCATCCGAAGCCGCCCATTGAGGAAAAGCCGCCCCTGCCACGCGAGATGGAAGAGCCTGTCGTGAGGCCGGAAAGGGCGATACCAAAATCGCCGCTGGTGGCTCCTCCGGAGAGGGAAGCGGTGGACAGAGCCTCGACGTCAGCACCGACCACACAGGAGCTCAGGCAGGTAGCGCAGGAGGTATGGAAGAAATACGGTCAGTCGTCCGACCTGGTGACGGTTGATGGCTGGAAGTTGCCCCCGGTAGACATCCTCGACACGACGCCGGAAATTGAATTCAGTGAAGCGGATAACGTACAGAGGGCAAAGATAATTGAAGACGCGCTGGTCAGCTACGGCGTTGAGGCCAAGGTCGTGCAGATAAACGCCGGGCCGACGGTAACCCAGTTTGGCGTGGAACCGGGCTGGGATAGAAAGCTGAAGGAAAAGAAAGAGCGGGACAGGAATGGTGACGTCAGGGTGACGCTGGAGGAGGTGTCCAAGACCAGGGTCAAGGTGGAGCGGATTACC
>JBARQF010000109.1:0-5624 GCA_049643605.1 Dehalococcoidales bacterium | reverse complement strand
GCCAGCGCCGTTGCTATGGCGGCAGCGGCAGTGTTGGCCAGCGTGTTGCCGAAAAGTACGGTGGAGAGCAGTTTCTCCGGGCGTGCGATCATATGAGCGACGCGTTTCGCGCCCCGGGCATTGTTCTCAACCAGATGCTGAATCCTTACTCTCTGCAGGGAAACAAAGGCCGTTTCCGAGCTGGAGAAAAATGCGGAGAACAGCAAGCAAATGGCGAGAAGTACGAAGTAGAGGTCAATATTGGCCATTAAGACCGCCCCCTTGGATAAATCATATCATTGGCCTATCGGGGTGTCAAAGGGGCAGAGCAGAAGGAGAGGGGATTATTTGTCTTGCGGAGCCGCCATTGCCAGCAGCCGCTGCTTCGCTGCCGGGGAAAGGCCGTAGCTGTCTATCTCCTTTTTCAGGTTTTCGAGACTCCCGTTGCGGCCAACGTAGCCGTTGACGCGAGCCACGGCCGTGGAATTTACGAAGTCATTAACATCCGGGTACACGGCGGTTAGCTCCTTTAGAAGGTCGGGAACGTTGGTCAGGTAGTACTTTTGATGATAGTCCTCAGCGAGATAGAATCCTGTATACGGTATGACCTCGGTGAGGATGGTGATATTCTGTGCTGCTTCATGGTGTGACCTCGACTCGAGTGCCAGCCGCTTCTGCTCCTCGTCGTGGTAAAAGATAGCCGACTTGTACTGCACAGAAAGGGGTGGCCTCGCCGCATTATGGCTGCTCCAGAAAATATCGAGCAGTTCCTCGTAGGTGATGCGATTGGGGTCGTAGTCGATTTGGACCGTCTCCGTGTGGTCGCCAAGGCTATAGTAAGTGGGGTTGTCTTTGCTGCCACCCGCGTAGCCGACTCGCGTCCTTATCACTCCGGGCAGACTCCCGAACCGGGAGTCAGGGCCCCAGAATCAGCCAAGCGAGAACGTGGCCGTCATCGTCTGGTCTGGCGCCGCCGCATCGATGGGCGGGATGCCGTATTTTTTCAGAGCCATAGTGTCATTTTCTGACGTATTCATTGTCTCAGTCTCCGGTATGGGTAAATTGCACAGGCCTTCCGCCTGGGCTGCGACCTCGGTTTCCGCAGCCGGCTGGCAGGAAGCCAGCAATCCGCCCATGCCAATTAAAATCAGGATAATCAGCAAACTGTGCAGTACTCCGGTAACTCGCATCATCAATCCTCTTTATCATCCGCGCCGGCGAATTGCAGCGCCGAGGAATTAATGCAGTATCGCAGTCCGGTTGGAGGCGGTCCGTCTTCAAATACATGTCCGAGATGAGCACCGCAGCGATGGCACAGCACCTCGGTCCGCACCATATTATGAGAGTTGTCCGGCGCCGCATTTACGCTTTGTTCAGAATAAGGGGCGTAGTAGCTAGGCCAGCCGCTGCCGGAATCATATTTGGTCTCTGAGCTGAATAAAGGGTTGCCGCAGCCAACGCACCGGTAATTCCCCTTTTCTTTCCAGCTGTAGTATTTACCGCTGAACGGGCGTTCCGTGCTCTTTTGACGCGTGACCTCATATTGCTCTGGCGATAGTACCTTGCGCCACTCTTCGTCACTTTTAATAACCTTTTCCAACCCTATTTCTCCTCCCATGCTCCATCAATTACATCTTATAGCCAGCAGGGAGGGTGTGTATGTGACTTTTATCGCAGCACGCTTCCGCACGCTTTAAGAACAATATTGGTCTTTGAAAAAATTATCCCCTCCGTGGGGGAGGGGATTCGCTTAAGAAAAGGAGACTTTTAAACCAGGCACGATGCTGGTCGTGATTAAAGGATATTATAGGGGGCTATAGATTACCCGTCGGCGTTGCTGGCCTGCCTGAGGTTATCGAGAACTGACCGGTCTATCTTCAGTTCCTTTCCCTCCTCAAGGCGATGCAGGTAGTCGCGGGAGACCCCGGCCTTGCGGGCAAGCTCATCGAGCGAGAGCCCGCAGCGGAGGCGCAGTTCTCTAATCCCTTCGCCGACGCGCCTGGCCTCCATTCCCTCCAGAACAATGAAATCTCTATTATTCGCTCTATTTGTTCTATTGACAGCCAAAATTTCACCTCCCTTTAACTAACACTTGGTATATCCGCAGGCTGCGCAGATAAAGCAGCCTTCCTGATAAATGAGCATATTGCTGCACTCGGGGCACTGCCCGGCCAGGTTCTTGGCCAGGCCATAGTCTTCCGGCTTCGGCTTGCCATCATAGCCGGTGGTGTGCTTTTCCAGCACGCTGGCGATGGCATCGGCGCAGGAGAGTATGGATTTACCCTCCTCCCAGGCAATCGACGGGCAGCGTATACCGCGCAGCTGCCTGACAACAGAGGCGACGTCCACATCGGACCTCAGCGCCAGCGATATGAGGCGGCAGGTGGCTTCCAGCTGTGCCGAGGCACAGCCGCCCGTTTTCCCGAGGTGGGAGAAGACCTCGCAGATGCCGTGCTCATCAGAATTAACCGTAACGTAGATATAGCCGCAGCCGGTGGTAACCCTTTCCGTGAAGCCGCTGTTTACCTTGGCCCGCTTCCGAGGCGTCAGTCTGGCTTCATCGGTGGCTGGCTCGGTCTTCCTTTCGCTTTTGCCGGTGGTTAGAACCTGCGCGTCGCGGCTGCCATCGCGGTAGATGGTAATCCCCTTGAGGCCTTCCTCATAGGCGAGCTCATACACCTTGGCCACGTCTTCCCGGGTCGCCTCCCGGGGGAAGTTGACCGTCTTGGAGACGGCGTTGTCCGTTGACTTCTGGAATGATGCCTGCATCTTCACGTGCCATTCCGGGGTAATCTCGTGGGCGGTGACGAATACCGGTTTCACATCATCGGGCACCCCTTCAATATCGGCAAGGTGGGCACCGTCGGCGAGCTTCTGCATCAACTCTTCGGAGTAGAAACCTTTTTCCCGGGCGATTGCTTCAAAATGCGGGTTCACCTCGACCATTTTCGCCCCATCCAGGATATTCTTGGTGTAGCTCAGGGCGAAGATGGGCTCTATGCCGCTGGAACAGCCGGCAATCATGCTCAGCGTGCCGGTGGGGGCGATGGTGGTGCGAGAAGCGTTTCTCACCCTGGGGGCATCCGGCGCATCGTAGATGCTGCCCGCAAAGGCGGGAAAGAGACCGCGCTCTTTGCCCAGTTCCTCAGACGCCCGGGTTGCCTCGTCGCTGGCGAATTTCATGATTTCAGAGGCCAGGTTGAGAGCCTCCTGGGAGTTATAGGGTATACCAAGCCGTATTAACATGTCGGCAAAGCCCATGACACCGAGGCCGATTTTCCGCGTCTTTCGGGTCATCTCCTCGATCTGGGGCAGTGGGAACTTGTTCACGTCAATCACGTTGTCCAGAAACCTGACCGCGGTCTTGATGGTCTTCGCCAGCTTGGAGTAGTCAATCTCGACGGAGCCGTCTCCCTCTATGAGCATCCGGGCCAGGTTGATGGAGCCGAGGTTGCAGGATTCGTAGGGGAGCAGCGGCTGCTCACCGCAGGGATTGGTGCTCTCTATCTTGCCCAGGTGTGGGGTGGGGTTATCATTGTTGATGCGGTCAATGAAGACAATGCCGGGGTCGCCGGTTTTCCAGGCCATATCCACTATCTTGTCAAAGACCTCTTTGGCATTTAGTTTGCCCTCAAACTCCCCGGTGCGGGGATTGAGCAGATTGTAATCAGCGCCCGCCTTCACCGCCTCCATGAACTCCGAGGTCACTGCCACCGAGATATTGAAATTGGTCAGGGCAGTCATGTCCTCTTTGGAGGTAATGAACTTCATGATGTCCGGATGGTCGATGTTGAGGATGCCCATATTGGCCCCGCGGCGCATCCCGCCCTGCTTGATAACATCGGTGGCGATATCAAACGCCCTGATGAAGGACACCGGGCCGCTGGCTACCCCGCCCGTGGAACCCACCCGATCCTTCTCAGGACGCAAGCGGGAGAAGGAAAAGCCGGTGCCGCCGCCGCTCTTGTGGATGAGCGCCGTATTCTTCACCGAGTCGAAGATAGACTCCATCGAGTCTTCAATAGGCAGGACAAAGCAGGCGGAAAGCTGCCCCAGTTCCCGGCCGGCGTTCATCAATGTGGGTGAGTTGGGCAGGAAATCAAGGCTGGTCATCATGCGGTAAAATTCGTCTTCCGTTGCTTTCACATCCGCTTTGGGTTGGTACTGGAGTTCAGCCTCGGCAATGGCTCTGGCAACACGGCGGAACATCTCCTCCGGCGTTTCAGTAACATTTCCCTGCTTGTCCTTTTTCAGGTAGCGCTTCTGCAGGACGTGCCGTGCGTTATCGGTTAACTTCAAGCCGGTTTCCGGCTGGCTTTCTACCCCGGCGGTCTCGGTTGGTTTCATTTCAGCGGGTGCCTCCTCGGTGAATTTTTGCTCTTCCGCAGCCATGATTTCCTCTACCATTGACTGTATGTCAGTATCCGTAGGCAGGCGGCTCAGGCGCCGCGACGACCTGTCAACCAGGTCTTCCATCCCGGGCAGGGTGGGCGGCTGCAAAAAGGGGCGGTTTTGCTCCAATCGCTCGATGACCTGAGAGGTGAGCTTTTCCACCAGCCTCCGGTCGGCGATGCCCATGGACTCGGCAGCGGCAAAAACAATGCGCGCAATCTGGTTGCGATTCGGATAATTTGTCGGTCTGTGCGGTGACTTGTCCATCCTGTCCATCGGCTCATTTTTATTAAAGCGACAACGATTGCGCTTTGTCGTCAGACTGTCGTCGTTCCGACAGCTCCTTAAGGTCTTCCGTAGAAAGCAGAGGGAGCTGGTTCTCCGGTGCGGCGAGTACTATTTCACTGCTGACCAGCGCGTCCACGACTTCCTTCAGCGTGGTGATATCGGTGAAGTCGCGGTAGACGCTGGCAAAACGGATATAGGCGATGTGGTCCAGTTCTTTCAGCCTCTCCATGACCATATCGCCGATGATGGTGCCGGGCACTTCCAGTTTGCCGGAGCGGTACAGTTCGGCCTCAATATCATCGGCGGTACTTTCCACCGCGCCGCTGGGGAGCGGACGTTTCTCGCAGGCCTTGCGGATACCGGCAAGGAGCTTGTCCCGGTTAAACTCCTCGCGGCGCTCGTCTTTCTTTATTACAAACAGTCCTGCGGGCTGAAGGCGTTCATAGGTGGTAAAACGAGAATCGCACTTCAGGCACTGGCGCCGGCGGCGTATGCCGTCATTGATATCGCGTGAGTCAATGACCTTGGAATCGTGATAGCTGCAATAAGGACAGTTCATAACTCAGATACCCACTATATAGTGTAACGAGCTAGATGTTAATACAATATATAGTGTTTGTCAAGGGGGTGACACCTTTAATGCTTTATTTAAATTTTCTAAAAACTTTACCGAAAATGTGGTAAAAGGTAAAATTATGGTGAGTTATTCCGGAGTACAAGAATGGACTTTCCGGCGGCGGTCAATTATATTTTAAGCTTTGCCGACTACGAGCGGATGCCACGCTCGGCGGTAGTTTTCGACCTGCGGCGTATTGGGCGTTTGCTGGAAAGATTGGACAGCCCTCAAAACGCGGCAAAATCAGTCCATATCGCCGGCACGAAAGGAAAAGGCAGCACCGCCGCCATGATTGCCTCCATTCTGGTCCAGTCGGGTTACCGCACCGGTCTTTACACCTCTCCACACC
>JBARQF010000108.1:0-2579 GCA_049643605.1 Dehalococcoidales bacterium | reverse complement strand
GGTTAGGACACTCCAGCATTCGGGTAACATTGGACACATACAGTCATGTGGTAGGTGGATTGCAGGAATTGGCAGCGCAGAAGTTTGATGATTTTATAGAGGCAAAAAAACAGTCCGTTAGCAATTCGTTAGCAAAGCAGTGAAAATTTGCTTCCATAACCTTAAAATTAGAGTCGGGGTGGTCGGATTTGAACCGACGACCACCTGAACCCCATTCAGGTGCGCTACCAGGCTGCGCTACACCCCGTTCCAGACCAGAACTTCCCCAATATAGTAGCATAATCTTGCCTGGCCGGCAAAGAAAAGCAAGCGCATTGCATACTCTCAGACTATCGCCTTGAATTTCGGGGCCAGATTTCTTATTATGGCATTGTTTCATCCTTTACTATAATATTACCCAGGTTGGCTTGTGATGTACGATGTGATTGTTATCGGTGGTGGCCCGGCGGGAAGTCGCACCGCATATATGCTGGCGCGGCAGGGATGGAAGGCTGTCGTCTTGGAGAAGGGGAGTGGAGTGGGGGAAAAGCTGAGCTGCACCGGCATCGTCGGGCAGGAATGTGTCCGCATTTTTGATATCGATGACAGTGTTATCCTGCGCAAGGTGAAAAGCGCCCGCTTGTTCTCGCCGTCGGGTAAAATGCTTTACATAAAACGAGAAGAATATCAGGCCAGCATTCTGGACCGGGCAGCATTTGATATTGCCATGGCGCGGAGAGCACAAAACGCTGGGGCGCAATACCTGTTTGACAGCGCTGTCCATGATATGCGAATGACCAGGGAAGGTGTGGAGGTCTACCGCCGGAAACAAGGCGGCAGTCTGATAGCCAGGGCAGTGGTTATCGCCAGTGGCTATGGCACCCGGCTTACCGAAGTGATGAGGCTGGGGAAAACGAACGACTTCGTCGCTGGTGCACAGATAGAGGTGCCTGCAAAAGAGGCAGACGAGGTTGAGGTGTATTTTGGGCGGGAAAAGGCGCCGGGGTTCTTCGGCTGGCTCGTGCCGACGGCTGATGGAAAGGCTCGCGTTGGCCTGCTGGCGCGTAGGGCTCCCGACGAGTATTTGAAAAAGCTGCTGGATTTGCTGGCGTCCCAGGGCAAGATAGTGCCCGGCGAGGGTAAACCCAGCTATGATGCCATACCGCTAAAAGCTCTGCGCAGGACTTATGGCGACAGAGTTCTGGCGGTGGGCGATGCTGCCGGTCAGGTCAAGCCGACCACCGGTGGTGGCATCTACTACGGCATGCTCTGTGCCGATATCGCCGCCGATACGTTGAACAGAGCCCTGCACCGGGATGATTTATCGGCGAAAAATCTGTCCCGGTACGACCGGGAATGGAGGCGCAAGCTCGGCCATGAGCTTATGATTGGCTACAGGGCGAGGAAGCTATTCGAGCGTTTGAGTGACCAGCAGATAGACCGTTTATTCGATGTGATAGAGAAGAATCACATCGATGCGGCGCTGCTTGAAGCCACGGACGTGTCCTTTGATTGGCATAGCCGGGCAATTATGAAGTTGCTCAGACGCGCTGTGGTCGCCAGGGTGTTCGGGAGCATCAGGTTTCCATTCAGAAGCAGCAACAATATATAATAATTTGTCCGGGTAGTTTTATGGATGAAAAAAGCGCACCGAACATTAGCCTTGAGGAGGCTGCGGGTCAGTTTCTGGCCCGATTGACGTCTGAAGAAAGGGAAGTCAGCCAGCCGGAAATATACAAGTTTGTCCGCTGGTTTGGACGTGAGCGGGCGTTGGCTAGTATCAGCGCGCGGGAAGTGGCCAACTATGCAGAGCGATTGTCATTGTCTGATACCGATTACGGCAGGAAGCTTGACCAGCTGCGCGCCTTTTTAGCACACGCCAAAAAGACAGGATGGAACAAAGTAAACCTGGCTGTCCACCTCAAGGCGAAGAAGGCGAAGGTCAGCTCATCACCGGCGAACAGGCAGGGACTGCCCGAAGTGATTGAGCTGACACGCCAGGGATATGCCGGGCTTGAAAACGAACTGAATTCGCTGAAGGACAAGCGGCCGGAGCTTATAGAGCAAATACGTCAGGCCGCCGCCGACAAGGATTTTAAGGAAAACGCACCTCTGGCGGCGGCAAGGGAGCAGCGAGGTCATCTGGAAGGACGGATCAGGGAGCTGGAAGAGACGCTCAAAGCGGCCAGGGTTATAGATGAAACACTGAAGTCAGGTCTCAAGGTTATTATTGGTGACCGCCTCGTACTGTGTGACCTCGCTTCGGGAGAAGAGCTGCACTATATAATAGTCAACCCCAAGGAGGTAGACCCGACTCAGGGTAAAGTTTCCAGCGCTTCACCTCTGGGCAAGACACTCATTGGTCGAAGCGAGGGAGATATAGTCGAGGTAACCGTGCCAGCGGGTAAATTGCGATATCGGGTGAAGCGGGTTGGGCATTAACCACAGGGTCAGCGGGCGTGGTATAATTCTGGTGTGCGTGGGGATATAGCTCAGCCGGGAGAGCGCTGCGTTCGCATCGCAGAGGTCGGGGGTTCGAATCCCCCTATCTCCACCACGGAAGCTAACCCATCCTCACAACACCTTTCGATTCGTTCAAA
>JBARQF010000107.1:0-7135 GCA_049643605.1 Dehalococcoidales bacterium | reverse complement strand
ACTCGTCGATAGTCGTCTGTATGATGGTTTTTCCAGGAGGAATAGGGCTTGTCATTCCTTCTATAGTGCAACTGGAACCAATAGCAAATACCAGGTCAGTTTTCTCGAGAAAATGTACCACCATTTTGGGTCGGGTGCGTCCACCGGTCCCAAGTGACAGAGGATGATTTTCTGGAAAGACACTCTTCGAATTGATAGTGGTAAACACCGGAATCTGGAGCAACTCGGAAAGTTCACGGAGTTCGTCCCAGGCGCATGCGTACAGTATACCCTGTCCGGCTCGAATAACCGGACGCTTTGCCGAAATCAAGGCTTTAGCTACTGCTTGAATATCATCCGGGTTGCCGGCTGGCACAGATGGCTTTACCGGCTTGTACTGAAATAGTGAATCGTCGAATTCCTCGTTGCCAACATCAACCGGTATGTTAACCAGCACGGGACGGGGCCGTCCATTTCTGAGATAGGTGAAGGCTCGCCTCATTTTTTCGGGTATACGATCGGCGAAGCTCAGGGAATCCGCCCATTTGGTAGCGTCTCGGTAGGCAGGTAGAGGATTGAAATTTGGTTCAGTGGTGATACGGCGGCGTTCATCGCTTGTTGGAAGAAGCAATAAAGGCACCCCATCGGCAAAAGCTTGTCTCACTGCCGGAAAAGCACATTCAACACCGGGGCCAAGCATGACAGAGCTTACTCCGATACGTTTGCCGAAAGAAGCACGCGCATATCCGCAGGCAGCTTCTACAGCCACCCTTTCATTGCGAAATGTTACGATGCGTATCCCTTCTTCGGCTGCGGCGTCCTGTACGTTGGAATTGGGAAATCCGGTAATAAGCTCCACCCCTTCCATCTTGAGAATTTTGGCTACTGCTGAATATCCTTTCATATTAAAAGCCTTTCCCCTTTCTCTTGAATAAATCTCCCTATTTTAACTGTATCAACTGAAATAAACAAAAAGGAGATAGCAAACTATGACTGCTTTCGTGCAATAAAAAAGGAACGATTTTTATCTGCATTGCACAAAACAGACGAATGTGCAACGCGAGACTAAGCTTGACTCTGTTGAATGCGTCAAGAAATTTCCATTCTGGTAACCTTTGTGGGGGCAGGTCAGAACCCTCATTATCTTCTGCGCCACTCCCGAATATAGCTCAAAAAACTCTTTGGATTTTCTACGCCCTTCAGTCATTTCTGCGGTCAGCTCGTTTTACCGGCCGCAAGCGCCTTAACATCAGCTGTAGTTAATCCTTTGCCGCCGATGCCCCAATCGCCACTAATTACTTCTTCTAAAACACACCAGGTAACTGAGCGCAAGTTTTCACCTTCAACTTCAACCGCAGCATCGGTAACCTTCTTAATCATCTCCTTCTTCTGCTCATCTGTTAAGACACCCTCTATAAGTTTGATGTTAATGAACGGCATGTGAGTTCCTCCTTTCTTTCCACATTTTTCTATCTATGAGTGGCGCATAGATGAATTTATCTAGCTTTGAGCACAAACTTCATATCTTTCAGTCGTGGCAGCCTTCACAAAGTAATCGTTAAATCTGCTTATCCACTCCTTGGTTAAACCGCTCTCTTCAGTGGCCATCATATCCTCTTTGCTATCCCAAAAAGCTACAGTAATAACATTACCTGTATTGCGGTCAACAAGCAGATAGATAGAGCGAGAACCTTTTTGTGCTTTCACCTCGGGTATAATGCTATCTTGATAAAGTTTTATGGCTTCGTCTAACTTATCGGTCTTCCATTGAAATGTGGCCGTACGTGCAAACATAAAATGTACCTCCTTTTTACATAATTATTCATCTATGCGCCGCCTTCTTTAATTCGAGCAATTTGTTAAATAGGAAAGGGCACCAGCCACTGCATTTTTAATATTAATAAAACGCTATGTAGAATACCCTATATATAAACACATTATCGTAATTTATCAATAGATATGAGCAATTCGCTTGCAATATATCACAAATAATGCTATATTGTGAGCAGGTTTTGCTAAATATGGTTGACCAGTTCGATAAAGAGTTAATTTCATTACTGGAGCAGGATGCTAGGCAGAGCAGTGAGAAATTGGCTGAACAACTTTCTGCAAGTCCCTCAACCGTCCGGCGCAGGATGGGTGAGCTTCTTAAACATGGTGTAATACGCATAGTCGCCATTCCTGAGCCAAAGCAGATTGGTGCCCCATTAGTCGCTGTTGTGGCGTTTCAGCTACAGCATGAGAAATTGAATTCCTTTATGAAAACACTTGGTAGCCGGAAAGATGTTAAATGTCTTTTTGTGACGAGTGGTCGATTCGATGCGATAGCTTTAATGTGGTTTCCTTCGACCGAGCAGCTTTATGACTTTATGGAGAGAGAGGTAGGCAAGATAGAAGGAATAAGGGCTACCGAGACCTTTGTTTGCTTACATACCGAGAAGAGTTTTTGATATCTTGGCTTTAATTAGTTCGCTATCAGCGAGGCTTGTTCACAAAGTTTGAAACTTGACTACGTCGTAGAGGATTACGACTAGCTGAACATTCCGTCATAATGTGCAGTAAAAAGGAAGGAATTTAGCTAACAAATAGCTAACGGAAGGGATAAAACTGGATAACACGAAACGGTACTATACGCACAAATCAGGTTTTTCCAAGTAGATAGAATGATATCAAACTGAGCGTAAAGGTACTATTGAGGACACCGTCTTACAGACTTTTAATCAGGTTGTCTATCTGGCCTAAATATTTAGATGGCACTAATTTGGCACTAATGTTTTTCAATGTGATGGTTAAAAACGGTTTTTTGAGGCTAAAATAGAAATAGGCACAAAACAATAAAATAGCTTCAAAAACAATACAAAACACTCTCTACTTACAATTCACACGCAGGAGGTCACAGGTTCAAGTCCTGTACCGCCCATTTTTAGTTGCTATTTCTTACCCAGAAGGTGACAATTCACGCAGTTCGGCATGGGTTCCCCCTTCAGGCCAGCAATCAGGTTTTGCGCCCCCATAATGCTCATATTTGTTGATGTGGCCAGGGTCTGGGTACCGATATGCGGGAGGACAATCACATTGTCCAGCTTCAACATCGGGTCATACGGTGACATCGGCTCCGGGTCGGTAACGTCCAGCGCGGCGGCCAGGATTTGCTTTCGTTTCAGCGCCTCATAGAGCGCTTGCTGGTCAACCACTGCGCCCCGGGCGGTATTGACCAGTATCGCCGTTGGTTTCATAAATGACAGCTCTCTGGCGCCAATTAAATGCCTGGTCTCTTTGCCCAATGGCACGTGAATGCTGACAATGTCGGACCTGCCGAGGAGCGTTGGTATATCCTCTACGTATTCGCCCCCGTACTCCGCTTCATCCAGTCGGCGATGACGATTATAGTACAGCACCTTCATGTCGAAGCCTCTGGCGCGCTGCGCCACGGCGGCGCCAATCCGCCCCATGCCGATGATGCCCAGCGTTTTACCGTGCACGTCATGGCCGAGTATCTCCATCGGGCCGAACTCGCGCCATTCACCGTTCTTAACGATATCGCTCATCTCAACGAGTCGACGGGATATAGTCAGTATGAGGGCAAAGGCGAGGTCGGCGGTGCTGCCCGTGACCACACCGGGAGTATTGCTGACTTTAATGCCCCTTTTCGTGGCCGCTTCAACATCTATATTGTTATACCCCACGCTTACATTGGCAATAACTTTCAGTTTTGGAGCTGCGTCCATGGCCGGGCCATCTATCGGGTCACCTCCCCACTGTAGAATGCCGTCAACATCGGCGATACGCCTGATGAATTCTTCTCGTGGTATACTCTCTATCGGTTCCCAGGCATCAACCTCGGCATATTTAGAGAGCAATTCAATAGCTTCCTGAGCCACCGTTCTGGTAACAAAAACCCTGGACATTTCTACCCTCCTCAAATTAGTAACATTCCGGCGACGATGCAGTGTTTCGGGTGTTTCTTATCATATCGAAAAATTAACCGGGCTGTCCAGCATTTAAAGCCGTTATTGCTTGACTAATACCTTAGGGGACAGTAGACTATTCTGGATTTCAGCATACGGTGACATTATGAGGATTATCGGTCTTACCGGTGGCTACGGCAGCGGTAAAAGCACAGTAGCCGAGTTCCTGGCCGAACTGGGAGCGACGGTAATCGATGCGGACAAGGTGGGGCACGAGGTCTTTAAACCCGGTACCGAAGCCTGGCGAGAAGTGGTCGGTGCCTTTGGCCAGGGAATTATCAGCACCTACGGAACCATTGACCGCCGGAAGCTGGGTAAGATAGTTTTCCGCGACCCTGATGCCAGAGTACGGCTGAACCATATAATGCATCCCCGCATACGCGAGCGAGTGGAAGCTCTGATTGAAGAATATGAAAAAGCTGGTGTCGATATAGTCGTCATCGAAGCGCCACTGCTGCTTGAGGCGGGATGGAAATCAAGAGTCGATGAAGTGTGGGTCACCAGCATCCCGCAGGCAACGGTAATCAGCCGACTCAGGGAACAAAAGGGCACACCTGAGTCTGAATCGCTGGCCCGCATCCGCGCCCAACTGAGTGATGAAGATAGAATCAGCCAGGCAGACGTGGTCATCTATACCGACTGCACACTTGATGAACTCAAGGACAGAGTCACAGAACTCTGGCATGAGCTGCGCTCCCGTATTTGACACTCAGGCAAGACAACTGGTATAATGGCTTGGTTTTCGAATTTGGAGGTGCACCATTTACGCCATAATTGAAACCGGAGGCAAACAATACCGGGTATCTCCGGGCCAGACAATAGAAGTGGAACGACTGAGCGCGACTGAAGGCAGCAGCGTGGAGTTGGACAAAGTCCTGTGCATCGCCGATGGTGACAATGTCACAGTGGGCGCGCCAACGGTGGAAGGGGCCAGGGTAATCGCCACTTCTCAGGGAGAGGCAAAGGGCGACAAGGTCGTTGTCTTCAAATATAAACCGAAAGTCCGCTACAGTATCAAGACGGGGCACCGCCAGCTTCACACCAGACTGGTTATAGACAAGATAGTCGGGCCGGGGATGGCTACGGAAGAGCCGGTGAAGAAACCCCGCCGCCGCAGAAAAGGAGTCACCAAGGATGGCACATAAAAAAGGAGGCGGCTCCAGCCGTAACGGGCGGGACAGCCAGCCCAAGCGACTCGGTGTGAAACGATTCGCCGGGCAGATAGTGAACGCCGGGACTATTCTGGTCAGGCAGAGAGGTACGCGTATATTCCCTGGTAACAACGTTGGTCTGGGTCGGGACCACACCCTTTTTGCCCTCATTGGTGGTACGGTCAAATATGAACCGGCCGGAAATAACAGGAGAAAGGTCAGCGTTTACGCCAGCTAGCCGCTATGAAAGAAAAGATTCACCCCAAATATTTCAATGATGCCAAGGTTACCTGTTCTTGCGGCAACACCTTCATCACGGGCTCTACCCGAAAGGAACTCAAGGTCGAGGTATGCAGCCAGTGCCACCCGTTTTACACCGGGGAGAGGCGCGTACTTGACGCCACCGGTAGAGTGGAGCGTTTCAAGAAGCGCTACAAGGTAAAAGATTAAAGCAGTATGCTGATGAAAAAGCGAGGAGCGGGATATCAGCACCGCTCCTTTTTCTTTATTAGAGCATGTTGATGAAAGCGAAATTCCATTACGGAGGCCAGGCGGTCATCGAGGGCGTGATGATACGGGGGCGGAAGTCGGCAGTCACCGCCGTGAGACGTCCGAATGGCGAGGTAATCACCAACAGCCGACCCCTTTCACCAGTCTATACCGGACGGATGCGAAAAGCTCCACTGCTCAGAGGAATCATCATTCTCATTGAAGCGATGGTGCTGGGCATCAGCAGCCTTCTTTATTCGGCGAATGTATCGCTGGAAGAAGAGGAAGAAGAAATCACCGGGAAAGCGGTATGGCTTATGATTTCAGTCGCCGTTCTGCTGGCCGTCGTCCTTTTTCTGGTCATTCCACTTTTTCTCACCCGGCTTATCAACCCGTACATAAGCTCGTCACTGGTCTTTCATCTGATAGAGGGGGCCATAAGATTGCTCATCTTCATTGCCTATCTGAAGCTGATTGGCCTTTTGCCCGATATTAAACGAGTCTTCACCTACCACGGTGCCGAGCATAAAACGGTTAATGCCTATGAACACGGGGTACCGCTGGAAGTTGAGGCGGTAAAAAAACACAACAAGGCGCATGTGCGCTGTGGCACCAGCTTCCTCTTCGTGGTGTTGATGATTGCCATCGTGGTTTTTGCGCTGGTCGGCCGGCCGTCACTGTGGCTGATGATTCTTTCCCGCATCCTGCTCATTCCCGTGATTGCCGCCCTCGGTTATGAGTTTATCCATTTTGGCGCCAACCATGTCGGAAATCCTCTGGTCAGGGCATTGATAGCCCCCGGACTCTGGCTGCAGGGAATGACCACCAAGGAGCCGGAGGACGACCAGATAGAAGTGGCGCTGGTTGCTTTAAGGGCGGCGCTGGAGATAGACCAGCCTGAAGAGATGCCTCAACCCTCGTCTTGAGGTTTGATAACAGCACCGTCCTCGGTCAGTTGCTGAAAGAAACAGGTCCGGCTGCCGGTATGACACACGGGGCCGAGGGGCTTTGCTCTCACCAGAATAGTATCGACGTCGCAGTCCGCCCACACCGAACGAACAATGAGACGGTTGCCCGAGGTCGCGCCTTTGTGCCACAGCTCCTGGCGACTGCGACTGTAAAACCAGACTTCCCCGCTGCTGAGCGTGCGGCGCAGCGACTCTTTATTCATGTAGCCCAGCATCAGCACATCGCCGGTAGCTTCATCCTGGACTACAGCCGGGATAAGTCCTTTTTCATCGTATTTCAGATTATCAATTGATTCCATTTCGTTCTACTCCATCTGACTGGTAGCGGCAATGGCCCTTTTCAGGTCGATGTCGCCGGTGTACAGGGCTTTACCCACGATTGCCCCTTCCACACCGAGTTTCTGGAGCATTTTGAGGTGGTTGAGCGAGGATATGCCGCCCGCTGCAATTACCGACGCCCTGGTAGCATCAACGACCTCGGAAATGGCGTTGAAGTTAGGCTCGGTGAGAGTGCCGTCGCGGCTGATATCGGTATAGATAAACCGCTTAACACCGATTTTGACCATGGCACTGATTAAGG
>JBARQF010000106.1:0-1603 GCA_049643605.1 Dehalococcoidales bacterium | reverse complement strand
CGTGCCCTTATCCCGGGGACAGTTTAAGGTCGAGGATATTTATTGTTCCCTGGGTGAGGTGGTTGCCGGCATGAAGAAGGTTCGGGAAAATGACGCCGAGATAACGATATTCGACTCCACCGGTCTGGCAATTCAGGACATTGTCTGCGCCAAACTTGCTTATGAGAAAGCCAAAGCTAAGGAGATTCCTGCTTTCGATTTCTTTGCTCATGATTAGGCGGTTATCGGGCATTTCAGGTGTTAGAAGTCGGTACCTTGAGGTGAATAGCAGGTGTCGAAAAAGTCATTTCCACCCGCCGTCACCGCTGTATTTATTGACTTAGATGCCTAATCGGTAAACCTGTCCCTGCCAACGCAATTGTCCGTGCCGTACTCTCTTTTCACGAAACGGTAAAGAGCAACGTCATACTCTTCCGGGTACCTGAATTTCCGCTCCGCTATCGATACCATTTGTCGGCCCAGTTCTGCGGACGCTTTCATGGCGTGCTTATCCTTGCGAATGTCTCCCTTGCTTCTGGCATAACCGTAGACAAAATCGGTTGAAAGCATGTGGTGCACGGAAAAGAAAGTATTGAAGAGGTTCCACACGGCCACATTGCCTAAACTCGCTCCCACTGATATGACACCACTGATCTTGCTGGACAACCTGTTGTTATTTGTGTATAACGCATAGGAGCGGTCAATAAGCATCTTGGCCTGAGCGGTAACACTCCAGAAATATACCGGCGTACCCCAGACAATGCCATCGGCGGCTATTAGTTTGGGATAAATCTCCTGTACGTCATCTTTTAAGTGGCATTCGCCGGTCTTTTCGCACGACAGGCATCCGTCGCAGGGCCTTATGTCTTTATCCCAGATGGTCAGTAACTCTGTCTCTGCACCACGTGTCTGAGCACCGGCCAGAGCTTCCTGCACCAGAATCTCGGTATTTCCTCCTTTTCGAGGGCTGCATACAATGCCCAAAACCTTCATCTTAAGACCCCCTTTTCTTTATACCCGGTATTTAACGTCTGTCCTGAAGTCTTGACAGTTTTGATTTGAGTTTCGGTTTATCCCAGACCCGCGGTTCACCAGTTTGTCAGGAATCCCGCCGCGCAGTATCACTTTTCCAGACAAAATGTACTCCTGTAGCCATTAAGCTCTCAATTTATTTGGGTGCCTGAACCAGCTCCAGAGTCATACCCTCGGGGCCCCACAGATAGGCCATTTGCCAGCCGACCATAGGGTTACTCTCATCAGTGTTTTTAACCGGCGGCGATTTGAACTGCACGCCTTTCTGCTTGAGGTTCTCATACATCTCGTTGATATCATCTACGACAAAACCTATATGCGGGTAGCCGACATCGTTGGTATTACCTTTAAGCTCCTTGCCCGGAGGTGACAGGTACTGTATGAACTCCAGTACGAAATCTTGAACCTGGACTTTTTGGACTCGAAGATGTGCTCCCGGCAAGCCGACGCACTTTTCAATAAAACCGCCTTTATATTCATACGGCTCCCAGATGTTGGTACAGCCAAACTTATTTCTGAACCAGTCAATAACCTGGTCCAGGTCCTTAACTGTTATACTGACATGATTGATTTTCTCTATCACGGTAAATCC
>JBARQF010000105.1:0-12814 GCA_049643605.1 Dehalococcoidales bacterium | reverse complement strand
GGATACCCCTGATGATATCCTGAACGCGCATGATTTCGCGGGCGGCAATCTCAATGTCGCTGGCGTATCCCTGGGCACCGCCGAAAGCCTGGTGCATATGGATGGTGGAATTGGGCAGGGCATACCGTTTGCCCTTGGCGCCGGCGCAGAGCAATACCGTGCCCATGCTCGCTGCCAGTCCGATACATATGGTGGATACCTCTGGCTGGATGAGCTGCATGGTGTCGTAAATTGCCAGCCCGGCATTGATAACACCGCCCGGGCAGTGAATATACAGGCTGATGTCCTTATCCGGGTCTTCCCGCGCCAGGTAGAGTAGCTGGGCAACGATTACATTGGCCACCTGGTCGTTAATCGGCATGCCCAGCATGACGATGCGCTCTTTCAGCAGAAGCGAGTAGATGTCGAAGGCTCGCTCTCCCCGACCCCCGCTCTCGATAACCATCGGTATGACATTCGCTGGATTGATATTCATTTCTTGACCCCCTCCTTTTTCGGTTTCCCTTTCTTCTCTTTCCCGCCTCCGGCTATTTCCACCAGTCGCTCCACAGTTCTGCGCGTCAGCAGTATCTGTCGGATGGAATCGCGGGACGGCGGTGAATTCAGCGCTTTCTGCAATTCATCTTTTTTATCAGCCGCGTTTTGCAGCATCGTTTCAATCTCTTCATCTATTTCCTTCTCACTCACCTCTGCTTTTTCCGCTTCGGCAACTTTGCCCAGAACCAGAGACTGCGTTATTCTCTTGGTCGCCATCGGCTGCAATTCCTCGTGCAGCTGTTCTTCTGTTTTATTAATGCTCTTCAAATATTCTTCCATATTTGCGCCCTGCATCTCAAACTGCCGGGCCTGTTCATTCATCATGCGATGTATTTCATTTTCTGCCAGCACCGGTGGAAATTCAACCTGGGACAGAGCGACTACGGCATCAATCACTTTTTCTTCGAAATCAGCCGTGGCTTTCGCCTCGGCGCGCAATTTCAGGTTTCTGGATACTTCCTCCTTGAGAGCGGTCATGTTTTTCATTTCCGGTCCCAGTTGCGCGGCGAATTCATCATTAAGCTCGGGTAATATCTCCTGTTTCACCTCCAGCATCTTCAAAGTGAAACGAGCTTCTTTACCAGCGAACTCATCGCGGGGATAATCCTCGGGAAGCGTGAGAGCAAAGCTCTTGTCTTCTTCTTTCTTCATGCCGATGAGCTCCTTGGCAAAGCCCGGGGCTGGGGAGGTAGAGTCCTGCATAACCAGATACTGGGCTCCTTCTCGGTTGATAAACGGTGCGTCATCTACCTGACTCTCCATATTAAATACCGCCAGGTCACCATAGGCAACGGCGCGGTCCACCGATTCCCAGGTTGCATTCTGGTGGCGAAGCTGCTCAATTACTTCATTTACATTCGCAGCGGTCACCTTTACCGACTCGGGTTTCATTTTAACGCTCTGGTAGTCTCCCAGCTGGACCACAGGCGCTAAAGGCACCGTGGCTTTGAAAATAACCGGGTCGGTCTGTAACAGCTCAACCTCCGGTCGGGCGATGGCTTCTATCTGCTGCTCTTTGATTGCCTTTTCATATGCCTGCGGCAGCAACTGGTTAATTGCATCCTCAAGAACGCTATCGCTGCCCAGAAATCGTTCCAGTACGGCACGCGGTGCCTTTCCCTTGCGAAAGCCGGGGATATTGGCCCGCTTGGCGAGGCGTTGATAGGATTCTGCCATTGACGCCTCAACTTCCTGTGGCTCCATCTCAATGGTAAGAAATGCCTGGCTGTTCTCTGTCTTCTCTCTGGTTACCTTCACTATTGCTTCACCATCTCAATCCGTGTTTTTTTATCCTGGAAATATTTCAGGAAACCGGTGACGTTCATGGCGACTATTCCGTCTGCCAGATACTGATATAGAGATTCCGATTCTCGGGCCGGTTCCAGCTCGGAATAAAGCTGCGCTCTTATCTTTTTAAAGGCGGCTTCAAAGTTCTCTTCGTTGAAAGTCTGAGATATGATTGTATTCCAGGTTTTAAGTTTGTCCTTGGCGATGTCTATGCTCTCTCTGACTCTGTCTGTGGCACCAAAGTGAGCGAAGTAAATCAGGTCGGCATTTAGCTCCATCAGCTTTTCCAGAGAATCCAGGGACAGCTCAAGGTCAAAAGCAGGAGGTGGTGTGGCGGGCATCAGTACCTTCCCTCCCGCAACTGAAATGCCAATAGCATCACCGCTGAATACACCGTTATTCCGGCTCTCCAGGATACATATTTGATGCGGGGCATGTCCCGGCGTGTGGATAACGCGCAGACTTTGCCTCTCACCGAGTTTGAATATTTCGTCGCCGGATACCGGTACAATTCTCTCCTCGTCAATCGGCGTCACCGAACCGGTCTTTTGCACCATTCTTTCGCCCATGGTAAAAGCAAAGCTTTTCATCAGCCTCTCCGGGTTAATCAGGTGTCTGGCTCCTTTATTGTGTACGATAATCTGTGCCTGTGGCAAATATTTCAGCAATTCACCCGCCCCACCGGCATGGTCCAGATGGATATGGGTGGCGATGACGTAGTTGATTTCCCCCGGGTCAACTCCCGCCTTTGCTATACCGTCCAGAACTGCGTTTACCGAGGTGGTCGGGCCGGTATCAATCAGCGCCTTTTTATCTTCGTTGATGAGGTAAACGCTCCCCCACTCCGGTATGGAATAAAGTGCGTTGTCAATCAGGATTATGTTTTCGGATACTTCTTTTATGTCAACCATTTACTCTTCTTCTTCACGCAAAAGGATATGCAGTTCGCTGAGTTGTTCTTCCGTTACCGGTGCCGGAGCATTAAAGGTCAGGTCAATAGCCCCCTGGGTCTTGGGGAAAGCAATTACTTCGCGAATGGTCTCTCTACCCGCCAGCAGCATCACGGTACGGTCAATGCCCAGCGCGATACCGCCGTGTGGCGGCGCTCCATATTCAAATGCCTCGAGCATATGCCCGAAGCGCTCTTCAATCTCATCGTCGGTATAGCCCAACAGTCGGAACACTTTGCGCTGTAGTTCCGCCGTGTGTATTCTGAGGCTTCCGCCGCCGATTTCGAATCCGTTGCATATCATGTCATAATGCTTGCCGCGCGCTTTTTCCGGAGAAGTATCCAGAAGCGGCTCGTCTTCATCCCACGGTCTGGTGAACGGATGGTGCTCCGATTCCCAGCAGCCGGTTTCTTTATTCTTCCTCAGCAACGGGAAATTCTTGATGTAGGCGAAGGTGAACGTATTGGGGTCGGCCAGTTTCAATCGTTGCCCTATTTCCTGACGCAGTGCACCGAGCGAAGTGTTTACCGTATGGGCATCCCCGGCCACCACCAGGAGCAGGTCGCCGACGGTTGCTTCCATGCGCTCTGCCATTTCCTTTACCTGTTCCAGTGTCAGGAATTTGGCTGCTATCGAGTGAACCATCTCGTAAGTCATCTCATCCAGGCTACCGCCCTCTGTATCACCGAGTGCTATTGTTATCAGACCGCCTGCTCCGCAGCTACGCGCCATCTGGTTCAGGTCATCAAGCTGTTTCCGGCTGTAAGCGGCGCAACCGGGCGCACGGATGCCCTTGACCTTTCCGCCATCAGCAATAGCCGAAGTAAAAATGCCGAAACTCGACTGCGCCGCGATGTCAGACAGGTCCTTCAGTTCGAGGTCAAAGCGCAGGTCGGGTTTGTCCGTGCCATAGCGTTCCATGACATCGGTGTAGCTGAAACGCGGGAAAGGTTCAATTACTTTCTTACCTGGCTTGATGGTTTTTACGAGAGTGAGAAACAGTCTTTCCAGCAAGTTTAAAATGTCCTCGTCTTCAACGAAGCTCATTTCCAGGTCGAGCTGGGTGAATTCAGGCTGACGGTCGGCTCTCGTGTCCTCGTCGCGAAAACAACGGGCAATTTGATAATATTTCTCCATGCCAGCGACCATCAGCAGTTGCTTGAGTTGCTGTGGCGACTGGGGCAGCGCATAAAACTTACCGGCATGGACACGACTCGGCACCAGGTAGTCGCGGGCGCCTTCCGGAGTGCTCTTGATGAGTATCGGCGTTTCAATCTCAATAAAACCTTCCCCATCCAGAAAGTCGCGGATGAATTTCACCACCTGGTGGCGGAGTATCAGGTTATCCTGCATTCCGGCCCGCCGCAGGTCAAGGTAGCGATATCTGAGGCGCAGGTTTTCCTCTACCTCCACATCTTCATTGATGTAAAACGGCGGGGTTCGGGAAGGGTTGAGAATCTCGGCGTCATGAGCAGTTACCTCGACCTCGCCGGTGGGCAATTTCAGGTTCTCCGTTCCCGGCGGACGCTTGGCCACCTCGCCGCTCACCCGCACCACAAACTCACTGCGCATCCGGCTGGCCACCTTGTGGCAGGACTTCGCTATTTCCGGATTGAAAGCGACCTGAACGATACCTCCCCGGTCACGGAGGTCAATAAAAATGAGGCCCCCGTGGTCCCGGCGCCGGTCCACCCACCCGGCCAGATTTACCATCTGGCCGATATGTTCTTTTTTCAGTTCACCGCAACTGTGACTTTTCAGCAAGGCCAATTCCCTGAATCTATACTTTATCGTTTATACGATGGCTTTGACTGTCTCGACGATGTTATCTTCCTGCGGCAGCACCAGTCTCTCCAGCGAACGGTTAACCGGTATGATAACATCGGGCGTCGCTACCCGCTGTATCGGCGCGTCAAGATGGTCAAACGCTCGTTCCTGAACGAGGGCCGCAATCTCCGCACCAACACCGCACGTTTTCATCGCTTCATGGGCAACAACGAGCTTTCCCGTTTTCTGCACCGAATTGATTATGGTGTCAATATCCAGCGGGCTGAGCGTTCGCGGGTCAACTACCTCGACATCTATTCCCTCTTTGGCCAGTGTCTGAGCCGCATTCATTGTTTTCGGCAGCAATGTTCCCCAGGCAACGATGGTGACATCTTTCCCTTCCTTTTTGACCTCCGCTTCTCCCAGCGGAATCACGTACTCTTTTTCCGGCACGGGCCCGCTCACACCGTAGAGAATCCCGGGCTCCAGGAAAATAACCGGATTGGGGTCTCTGATTGCCGATTTCAGCAGCCCTTTGACATCGTAAGGTGTTGACGGCATGACCACTTTCAAGCCGGGTACATGAACAAACCATGCTTCAAAGCTCTGCGAGTGCTGCCCTCCCAGGCCAATGCCTCCTTCCGCGGGCGCCCTGATGACCATAGACACCTCAGGATGGCCCCCGGACAGGTAACGCATTTTGGCCGTCTGGTTGACTATTTCATCCATGCAGATGGTCATCCAGTCGACTCGCATTATCTCAGCTATCGGTCGCATTCCCGCCATTGCGGCTCCCAGCGCATAGCCAACAATCGCCGTTTCCGATATGGGTGTATCGAGCACACGCTCGTCACCGAACGCTTCATATATGCCCTTGGTGCCGCCAAAGCCACCACCCAGTACTCCCACATCCTCCCCAATGAGAAATACCCTATCGTCTCGCGCCATCTCTTCTTTGATGGCCTCGGCTATCGCCTCACGATATAATATCTGTCGCTCTGGCATTTACTTTGCTCCTTCCTGGGCATAAACCCACGTGAAAGCCGTTTCCGGTTCGGGTTCGGGGCTGTTCAGGGCAAATTCAGAGGCGGCATCAAATACCTTCTTGCATTCCGCATCGATTTGCTCCGCCGCCTCATCGGTTAAATAACCCAGTTCTTTGAGCTTCCGGGCAAATATCTTTATCGGGTCCTTTTTTTCTGCCCAGTCCTCGACTTCACCATCGGGTCGATAATCGGAGCCACCGGGCATCTGGTCCATGCGCATGCTGTGGCCGCGCAAACGGTAGGACACAGCCTCAATCAGGCTGGGGCCGTCGCCTTTCCGCGCCCTGTCAGCGGCAATTTTCACCGCTTCATAAACGGCAATCACGTCAGTACCATCAACCCGATACCCTGGCATACCATAAGCGGCGGCCCGGGCAGAGATGTCAAGATTGGCACAGGCTTTACTCTGGGGCATGGACAAGCCGTATTGGTTGTTAGTGCAAACAAACACCGTGGGTATCTTCCACAACCCTGCCAGGTTCAACCCTTCGTGAAAAGTCCCCCGGTTAGCCGCCCCGTCACCAAAAAAGGCGAGGCATATCTGTCCGGTTTTACGCTTTTTAATGGCCAGGCCTACGCCTCCGGCAATATTAATACCACCACCTACAATGCCATTGGTGCCCAGGATTTGCCGACCGAAATCAGAGAGGTGCATTGAGCCGCCTTTACCTCCAGTGCAACCGGTTGCCTTGCCAAGCACCTCGGCCAGTATGATGTTTATATCCGCGCCTCTGGCCAGCAGGTGCCCGTGGGCACGATGGGTGGAGATGATGTAATCTTTTTCCCCCAGAGCACTGCACGACCCTACAGCCACCGCCTCCTCACCGATGGAAACGTGTCCGGTGCCGGGTACCAGCCCTTGCTTCGAAAATTCCGTAAGACCTTCTTCAAAATACCGGATAGTAAGCATCCTGCGATACATACTCAAGAGTGCTTCTTTTGTCAGTGGCATACTATCTCCTTTTAATTAAGAATTGAACCCGTTTCCTGCTGGTGATAATTTCAAGGATATGCCTGATGGCTTCTTTTGAAAGATACCATAATTTACTTTACTCGTCAAAATGGTGAGGTTCATTTGAAATATCCCGTTGCCTTTTATTAATATAAAGATACTTACCGGTCGACGAAGGCAGTTTATATAGAATACGTCTTCAACCTGAAGGTTAAACCGCTTGTTACGTAACAGCAGATTCGGCGCGATTTTCCGTCAGTGGGGAGGGGGAACGGCCTCGCTCTTCACCTATACCCATCTCAGCCACGACCTGTGCTGCGGGTTACTGACGGCATTGCTGCCTTTAATTAAAGAAGGCCTGGGATTGACCTATTTGCAATCCGGCCTGCTGCTTTCCGCTTATACCATCACTTCCGGCTTTTCTCAGGTTCCCGGGGGATGGCTCGGTGACCGGTTAAGGAGAAGTGCCGTGATTGCGGTGGGGTTGGGCGGTGTTGGCTTGACCACGTTTGCCGTTGGCCTGAGCCCATCATACTACCCAATGCTCTTCATTCTTATCATTATGGGCATCCTTGCCGGTGGTTATCACCCTTCGGCGGTGACGATGCTCTCCGGCTATTTTGAGCAATCGCGGCGGGGCAGGGTGATTGCACTTCATATGGTAGGCGGCAGCATCGGCTTTTCAATGGGGCCCCTGCTGGGGGGATTAATCGCGGAAGCACTGGGATGGCGTTTCGCTTTTATCATTCTGAGCTTTCCCGCCATATTAGCCGTCCCTCTAATATTGAAAAAATTCACCTTCATCGAAAAAGCGGCTGGCATCATATCCTTGCGGCAAACTTCGGGGAAAGAGCCCGCTCAAATACAGACAGGCGCTAGAAGAGTTAATGTAATTCAGGCGCTGCGACCTATTGCCACCATCCTGTTCTTATGCGTATCCATGCAGCTTATTGCCGGTATTGCCATGTCGTTTGCTCCGCTGTACCTCGTGGACAGGCACGGTGTTACCCCGGCCTTTGCGGCGGTGCTGGTGGGAATTCTAAGATTTGGCGGCATAGCTGGCAGTCTATTCGGTGGCTGGCTTTCGGACCGGTGGGGTAGAAAACAGGCTATCTTCCTTTCACTTGTGGCTACCGGCCCCGTCCTGTATTTGCTCACCATACTCCCATATAACGCCGGGCTTGTCGTAATTCTGATTGTCTTCGGCATGTTCCGGTATATGACTCAGGCAACAATGCAACCATATGTGCTGGATAGCGTCCCGCCATATCTCAGGGCAACGGCCTTTGGCATTTATTTCGGTATGGCGATGGAAGGGCAGAGCCTGATACAGCCCGTGGCCGGGTATTTCATGGATATTTACGGGATTAGCAGTATCTTTACCGTTATTGCCCTGGTAAGTGCGGGGTTGTCTCTGGTGACGCTGCTTTTAGCGAAGAGGGCGTAAAATTTATTCTCACTGGTGAGTCTTCTTCACGTAGACCCTGATTTCCCCATCCGCCTCCTCCACGCCCATAAATTCGTGGCCGGTGGTCTGACACCAGGCAGGTATGTCCTGTTTTATACCTTTATCATCGGCGATAACTTCCAGGACTTCTCCCGGTTTCAACTCTTTAATCTTTTCCGAGGTTTTGACAATAGGCATCGGGCAGTAAAGGCCTACACAGTCGAGCGTCTTATCTGCCTTCATTGCTTGCTCCTTACCTACTAGATGAAGAGGGTTATCTTTGATTCACGCGCTTCATTCAGGAAAAAGGCGGCACCGGCCAGGCTGGCAATGTTCTCACGGAAAGCATCTTTCTCTGAAAGTCCCATCACTCCGCAGGTGGTGCTGCACGGGACTAATTTCACCCCCATCTCCTGTGCCATAGTTATCATCTCGTCAAGGGATGGGACATTGGCGTCTTTCATCAGTTTTTTCATCATCCACGTGCCCAGGCCGAACATGTTGAAACGGGAGAGCTTCAGCCTTTTGCTGCCGCCACGGTTCATGAAGTTCAACATCTTTTTCATCAGGCCCCGACTTCTGATTCTGCCCTCATTTTTCTTGATGATGTTCAGCCCCCAGTACGTGAAAAACATGTTTACTTCCATTCCCATGCTGGCCGCCGTGGTCGCCAGTGTAAACCCCGCCAGAGCGTGGTCCAGGTCGCCGCTGAACATGACTATGGTCAGTTTATCTTTCTCGTCGGCCACTTCAATTCATACCTCGGCGTCTTCGCCTTTAACCTCAGCGCCACAATAGGGGCACTCCTTTTTATCACGAGGAACCGGTTTCCGGCATTGAGGGCAGTAGAATACGACAATGCCGCATTTTTGACAATGAGCACCGTCAGGCGCCATCATCTCTTCATCGCAGTACGGACAGAAAAGCCGTTTTCCCTTCTGCTGCTCTGCCATTATTTCTTCCCCCCTTTTGCCTGTTTTTTCAAATAATTGTCAATCGCCTTGTTCAGGGCCTGCGCGCCCAGATTAGAGCAATGAAACTTGTTCTTGGGCAGCCCTTCGAGTTCTTCAGCCACTCGTTTAGGAGTAATTTCCCTTGCTTCATCCAGTGTTTTCCCCATCGCCATTTCACTGACCATACTGGAAACGGCGATAGCCGCCCCGCAGCCAAAGGTCTTGAACTTCACGTCTTCCAGTCGATTGTCTTTCACCTTTATGTAAAACGTCATCATGTCCCCGCACACCGGGTTACCTATTTCCCCAACGCCATCCGGGTTCTCTATTTCACCAACGTTACGGGGGTTCATGAAGTGTTCCATTACTTTCTCGCTGTATATCGGCATATCATGCGCCTCCTTTGCCTGTTTTGTTGAACTTTGCATACAGTGGTGACATCTGCCGCAATTTTTCGGCAATCGGCGGCATCACCTCAAGTACATAATCCACATCTTCCTCAGAATTGTCAATGCCAAAGGTAAAAAGGACAGACCCCTGCGCCAGCGCGTGGGGCAGGCCCATGGCTATTAGCACGTGTGAGGCTTTGAGCGCCCTCGAAGTGCACGCCGAGCCACTGGTGACCGCCACTCCCCGGCTGTTGAGGAGCATGAGCATGCCCTCCCCTTCTATGAATTCCACGCAGAAACTGGCATTGCCTGACAGCCTGTTTTCCGGGTGACCGGTAACCACTATGTGTTCGATTCGCTCCGGCAGCCCGGCTAGCAAACGGTCACGCAGGCGGTTCAGGTGTTTAACACGGGCTGCCATATTCTCTTTCGCCAGCTCCGCTGCCTTTCCCAGCCCCGCGATAGCCGGTATGTTCTCGGTCCCGGCGCGACGCCCCCCTTCCTGAATCCCACCATCGAGGAGAGGTATAATACGCACCCCTTTGCGGACATAGAGCGCGCCAACACCCTTAGGCCCGTAGAACTGGTTTCCGGCCAGGCTCAGGGCATCGACGCCCAGCTCCTTCACATCAACCGGTATCGTCCCAACACTGGCAATAGCGTCGGTGTGAAATGATATGTTATTTTCTTTTGCTGCTCTGGCGATTTCCTGAACCGGTTCGATAGTGCCCACCTCGCTATTGGCGTGCATGATGGAAATGAGAACCGTATCCTTGCGAATTTGTCTTCGCACCTCATCCGGGTCAATCGCTCCATGTTTATCAACAGGCACTTCGGTAAGCTCAAATCCCTGTTTCTCCAGCGTTTTCGCCGAATGGAGCACCGAGAAATGTTCGATTGACGAGACGATGATGTGTTTTCCCTTGCCCTGTTGCGCCAGTGCCAACCCCTTAACGGCGAAGTTATTGCTCTCGGTACCACTTCCGGTGAATATTACCTCTTCGGCGCTGGCACCGATAAGTCGTGCCACCTGTTCCCGTGCCGTGTCCAAGGCCTCCCGTGCCGCATCTCCCCAGTCATGCAGGCATGACGGGTTGCCAAAAAGTTCACTGAGGTACGGCAGCATTGCCTCTCTGACTTCAGGAAGGAGGGGAGTCGTGGCGGCGTGGTCAAGGTACACCTTCCTCATTTTTGCAACCTGTTGTGCAGTTCATGCAGCAGGGTCTGCTCGATTCCGGCATGTGTTTCCAGCAGCTTGCGCGTGTGGCTGATATAGGCACGCATATCATGGGCCGCCGCTTCCCAGCGGTGTCGCGCCATACCGCCGCTGGTCAGCTCTGCAGCATGGTTTTTGGAGTGGTTCAGGCGATTTCTCAGGTCAGCATGCTCGAGGAGAATTGATTTTAAGGAAGATTTGAGCTCTTCATCACCATGCCGGTCGACCACTGTCGGCAATGATATTTCCTCAAAATGAAAGTGCTTCTGCAACCCTTCTTCGATGGCTCCCAGGGTACTTTCGAGTTCGCGCAGACCCTGTTTCTGGTCTAACCGACCCGGCATAAAGGCTTCTTTGGCTTCTTCAAAGCCTGCCATCGCTTCCGTATCATTGGCCACCTGCTCCAGTTTATGGAAGCGCTGTTTGATTGTTTCATGCTCGGCGATGACCCTTTCAATTACGGCCAGGTCGTCTTCCATTATTTGCCCTCCTCACAGGCAAAATATGAATACCTGCTTATGCTCCCCTGAGCAGAATAAGTATAACATATTGCCCGTGGTTGAACTAGGCTCACTGTCGTATTAATAAGCTTTCTGCAACCGGTATAAAACAACTCCGGTGCTGCCGAGGGCAAGACCTGTGACGACCATGAAGACACCGCTACCCATAACTGCCTGAGTGAGGCCAAAAGCTACAACCGCCAGGTAAAGATAGTTCTCCAGGTTCATTGCCTGAGCGTAGGACAGTTGTTGGGGATTGGTCGGGTCGTACTTCCCCTCGCCAAGAAGGTCGCTATAGGTCGGGGCGATATTACGGCGGTGTTCTCTGATGGTATCGCCAGCTTTCATGGCTTCTGTCAACGAGTCAATGACTTCGCCTTCCAGTTCTGACTCAATACCGAGAGTCACATTCTCCACGCGCATCGCTTCTTTGAGCTGTGCATCACGGGATGCACCCAGCCCGATGAATACCGCCCCCAGTATTACTGCCACCACCCCGATGAGTACTACAAACAGGGAAAGAATACGCATCATTACTACCTCCTTTTTCATTTTATTGTAAGGAACGAATCCGCCTCTGCATATGACATATGTCACATACTAGTTACTTCAGATAGGTTATGATAATATAATGATTTTAATGAGGGTTCAGTAGAGTTTGCCGATGGCTCATAAATCAGGCAGTAAAAAAGAAAAGATACGTATTCACGTTGGCGGTATGACCTGTACCACCTGTGCCGCCACGATTGAAAAAGGGCTGGCCAGGACTCCCGGTGTTGCAGAGGCAAAGGTCAATTTTGCTTCCGAACAGGCGTCCATAGAATATGACCCGGAACGCGTAAACCTGAGTACACTCAAGGAAACTATATCCAGCATCGGATATAATGCAGCGACCCAAAAATCGGTTTTTCCAGTGCACGGCATGACCTGTGCTTCCTGCGTGGCGCGCGTTGAACAGGCGTTATCCAGCGTATCCGGAGTGGTCTCGGTAAACGTAAACCTGGCTTCGGAAAAAGCCACTGTGGAATACCTGGAAGGAGTTCCGGTATCGGACCTGAAACAGGCGGTGGCGGAGGCCGGTTATGAACTTGGCGAAGAAGCGGAAACGCTGGAAGACGTCGCCATGGCTTCCCGGCGAGAAACCAGATCACTGCGTAATCGATTTCTTTTCGCTGCAGCTATCGGCTTATTGATACTGGGGCTGGGATTCGGTCCATACTTTATCGGCAAACCATATCTGCTATGGGCGCTGGCGACGCCGGTACAGTTCTGGGCAGGCTGGCGCTTTTACCGCGGAATGTGGGGAGCGTTAAGGCACCGGACGGCAGACATGAATACGCTCATCGCTGTCGGCACATCGGCGGCCTATGTTTACAGCGTCCTGGCAGTGACTTTTTCGACGTTTTTCACCTCTGGCGGACTGGAACCGCAGCTTTATTTTGACACTTCAGCGATGATTATCGGTCTGATTCTTCTGGGCCGCTTCCTGGAGGCCAGGGCTAAAGGACAGACCTCGGAAGCGATTAAGAAGCTCGTCGGCATGCAGCCAAGAACAGCGCTGGTAATTCGCAACGGGGAGGAAAAAGAAATACCGGTTGAGGAGGTCGCGGTGGGCGACCTGGTAACGGTCCGCCCTGGAGAACGGGTGCCGGTTGATGGTATTGTTCGCCAGGGCTACTCCAGCGTTGACGAGTCGATGATTACCGGCGAAAGCATACCTGTGGAGAAGAAGGTGGGCGATGAGGTTATCGGAGCCACGATAAATAAAAC
>JBARQF010000104.1:0-4336 GCA_049643605.1 Dehalococcoidales bacterium | reverse complement strand
GGATACTTCGGTTGCTGTCCGGTGGCTCAAGGAGAACTATGACCTGGAAGTAGTTGCCCTGACCATCGATGTTGGCAACGAACGCGACTTCACCGCGATTAAAGAGAAAGCGCTCAAGGTTGGCGCGGTAAAGGCAGTGGTAATCGATTCCAAGGAACTGTTTGTCAACCATTTCATCTTTCCGGCGCTGAAGGCCGATGCCCTTTATGAAGAGCAATACCCGCTGGCGACGGCCCTCTCCCGACCGCTCATCGGCAAACTGCTGGTCGATGTGGCACGTGAGGAAGGGGCAGTGGCGGTTTCTCACGGCTCTACCGGCAAGGGTAACGACCAGGTGAGAATCGAGGTGAGTGTGAACGCACTCGCTCCAGACCTCAAGATTATCGCTCCGGCACGGGAGTGGGGCATGACCAGGGAGGAGACTATTGAATACGCCGAGCGATATGGTATCCCGGTGCCGGTCACCGTTTCCAGCCCCTATTCCATCGATGAAAACCTCTGGGGGCGGAGTATCGAGTGCGGTGTCCTGGAGGACCCGTGGGTGGAACCGCCGGAGGACGTCTTCGCCTGGACAAAATCACCAAAGGAGGCGCCGGACACACCCGGTTACGTGGAGATTGGCTTTGAACAGGGCGTCCCGGTTGCCATTGATGGTAAGAAGATGGGCGGCGTTACGCTAATTCGTGCTCTAAGTGAAATGGCTGGAAGTCACGGCGTGGGCCGGGTCGACCTTGTGGAAAATCGTCTGGTGGGTATCAAGTCGAGAGAGATATACGAGGCACCAGCGGCCATGGTGCTTCTCCTGGCGCATCAGTCGTTACAGGCAATGACTTTATCCAAAGAGCAGATGCGTTTCAAGCAGAAGATAGCCATAGAATATGCTGACCTGGTCTACAACGGCCTGTGGTTTACGTCGTTGCATGAGGACCTGGCGGCCTGTATTCAGTCCTCGCAGCGCTATGTAACCGGCACGGTGAGGCTCAAGCTGTTCAAGGGCGCTTGTACCGTAGTGGGGCGGAAATCACCTTATTCGCTGTACAGTT
Source organism: Dehalococcoidales bacterium (assembly GCA_049643605.1). Lineage (GTDB taxonomy): Bacteria > Chloroflexota > Dehalococcoidia > Dehalococcoidales > RBG-16-60-22 > E44-bin89. The sequence goes on along the minus strand of JBARQF010000104.1, from coordinate 3,293 downwards.
ACGGTCTGGCCACCTATGATAAAGATGATGTTTTCGACCAGAGCGCCGCGGCCGGCTTCATCCACATCTGGGGGTTGCCGGTAAAAACTCAGGCTCAGATACAGGGTACGGGCCGATTGGAAAAGAGCTGATATGAGCCATATCAGAGGTCGCTTTCAAAAGGCGGCCGATAAAAAGGTCGCCGAATACACGTCATCCCTGCCCTTTGACTGGAGGTTGTACCGACATGACATCGCCGGCAGCATTGCCCATGCCAGGATGCTGGCCCGGCAGGGAATCATCTCCAAGTCCGACTCCGTGATAATCGTTCAGGGGCTTGAGTCCATTGAGCAGGAGCTTGCGCAGGGCAAATTTAAATTCAAGGCCGAACTGGAAGATATACACATGGCCATCGAAGCCCGCCTCATCGAGAAAGCAGGCGAGGTTGGCGGCAAAATCCACACCGCCCGCTCCCGGAACGACCAGATAGCTCTGGATTTACGTCTTTATATCAGGGAAGCTATTGCGCAGACCGTAGATAGTGTTCGTGAGTTGCAGCGTGCCCTGGTGAATCTGGCCGAAGCCAGTATGGATGTGGTAATGCCGGGATACACCCACCTGCAGCCGGCACAGCCCGTTTTGCTGGCACATCACCTTCTGGCCTATTTTGAGATGCTCCAGCGGGACGCGGGACGCTTTAACGACTGCCGGAAACGTGCCGATGTTATGCCATTGGGCAGCGGGGCACTGGCTGGAGTCGCCTACAACGTGGACCGTGAATTTCTGGCCCGTGAGCTTGGCTTCAGCCAGGTAAGCCAGAACAGCCTTGACGCCGTCTCGGATAGAGATTTCGTCCTCGAATATGAAGCCGCCGCCAGTACCTGCATGATGCATCTCTCCAGGCTGGCGGAGGAAATTATTCTGTGGTCGTCTGCCGAGTTCGATTTTATCGAGCTTGATGAGGCATATGCCACCGGCAGCAGCATCATGCCCCAGAAGAAAAACCCGGATGTCGCCGAACTGATTCGCGGGAAAACCGGGCGCGTGTATGGTCATCTGATGGCTTTTCTGACCACGATGAAAGCATTACCCCTCGCTTATAATCGGGACCTTCAGGAGGACAAAGAAGGGCTTTTCAATACGGTGGACACGCTGATGGCATCGCTCGATATAGGTGCTGGCCTGGTAGCTACGTTGAAAGTGAATGCGGAAGGTGCCGCCGGGGCCGTGGGACGCGGCTACATTCTGGCGACCGACCTGGCAGACTACCTGGTCAGGAAAGGGGAGGCCTTTCGCAGCGCCCATGAGATTGTTGGCCGGCTGATAAGTTACGCGGTGAAGAAGGGAAAATCGTTACCGGAACTCAGCTTTGCGGAATACAGCAGTTTTTCTCCATTGTTCGGAGATGATGTTTATTCGATTACCGTGGATTCGTCCCTGGCCGCGAGAGATACCATTGGCGGTACGGCACCGGAACGCGTGGCGCAGGCAGTAACCGCCGCGAAAAAAACACTCGGGCAGGGGAGTTGAAAGTACCCCTCTCCGTTGCAGGAGGGGGCGAATCAGGAGGTAGTAAAAACTAGGCCGTTTTCACCACTTTATGCTGGGTGCGCAGACATCTGGTGCACAGGTTGAGGCGTTTGAGCTGACCGTTTATCGTCACCGTGGCCGGGTGTATGTTGGGTAGCCAGCGACGGTTGGTTCGACGTTTGGAATGGCTGACATTATGACCGAACTGAGGTGTCTTACCGCATATTTCGCACTTCAATCTAAATGCTCCTTTGACTGTTTGGCAAACTTGATGTAATATGAAACCTACTACATGGTAGCACAGTCAGGCTGGGCTTGACAAGGATGGCAAAAATGAAGCAAATAAGTTCCATCAGCGGCCAGGAATTACGGGAGATGTTCGCCGCGGCTACCGGGTGGTTGGAGAAAAGTTCCGCCGATATTGACGCCCTGAATGTATTTCCGGTACCTGATGGTGACACCGGGACCAATATGCTGCTCACCATGCGCTCCACTATCGAAGAGGCCTACCGGGCCCCTGACCACAGCGCTTCGGCGGTGGCCCATGCCATGGCGCAGGGGGCGCTGATGGGAGCGCGGGGCAACAGCGGCGTTATTCTCTCTCAGATTCTGCGCGGGCTGGCGCAGAGCCTGTCGGAAAAGGAATCTCTCAGCGCGACCGACCTGGCCAGTGCTTTGCAGGAATCGTCCGCAATGGCGTACAAAGGGCTCAGCAACCCGGTAGAAGGGACGATGCTGACCGTAATCAGGGATATCGCCACCGCCGTAGGGGCGGAAGCGGCTGACAATGGTGGGGATATGATAGCCGCCATGGAAACGGCGGTCAACGCCGCCGGTGAATCGGTGGCCAACACACCAAACCTCCTCGATGTGCTGCGGCAGGCCGGCGTGGTTGATGCCGGCGGACAGGGGCTGCATACCATTTTCGATGGTGCTCTGCGCTACCTCAGGGGTGAGATGGAGCAGATGCGGTTCCGCAAGCCGCAGATTATTGTCACCGATTTGCATGCCACCAAGTTGCCGCAGATGATAGCCGCTGACGAGGTACCATACGGGTATTGCACCGAATTTCTCCTCAAGGGCGAGAAGCTGGAGACGGACAAGATACGCAAGAAGCTGGAGAAGAAAGGCGAATCGCTCATCGTGGTCGGTGATAACTCAGCGGCCAGGGTTCATATTCACACCATTGAACCCGGTGATGTTATCTCCTACGCCGGCGGTCTCGGTACCCTGCATCAGGTTTCCATCCGGAACATGGACGAACAGCACCATGATTATCTGGAAATGCAGAAAGACAGGGGCCCGGCGGTGGACACTGCCATTGTGGCGGTTGTCGCCGGGGATGGACTGTCCGACGTTTTCACCAGCCTTGGGGTAACGGTTATCGTTCCCGGGGGGCAGACGATGAACCCAAGTACCAAGGACTTGCTCCAGGCGGTTGATGAAGCCGCTGCGGATAAAGCCATAATACTGCCCAATAACAAGAACATTGTGGCTACCGCCAACCAGGTGCAGTCCCTGACCGAAAAGAAGATTGAAGTGGTGCCCACGACAACCATCCCGCAGGGAGTGGCGGCGCTGCTGGCCTTTGACTATGAAGCAAACCTGGAATCAAATATCCAGATAATGACCAGAGCCATAACGGCGGTAAAGACGATTGAAATATGCCGTGCCGTGCGGTCGGCCAAACTGGGCGACCTGAACATCAAAAAGAAACAGCCGATTGGCTTTCTGGATGGTGATATGGTCGCAGTGGGGGAGAGTGGTCTTGAGGTCCTCAACAA
>JBARQF010000103.1:0-12619 GCA_049643605.1 Dehalococcoidales bacterium | reverse complement strand
GCGTATGGCCGGTGATAGCGCTTGATTCATAGGAAGCTAAAAACACCGCGGCAGCAGCCACCTCTGATGTTTCCGCCGGTCTTTTCAGACAGTAGTTTCTGGTAAGCCTTGCCAGCACCTCTTCAGGTGAAATGCCTTCCGCTTTAGCCTTGGCCTTCGACATGTTGATTATACGCTCTCCACGCACCGCCGCCGGGCTGATGCAATTAACGCGAATATTGTAATCTCCCGCTTCAATAGCCAGTGTCTCCGTAAAACCGATAACTCCCATTTTGGAGACACAGTACGGACTCCGCAGAGGAAACCCGGACCTGCCGCCTTCAGAGCCGATATTGATAATGTTGCCGCTCCGGCGGGCCTCCATATTCTTGAGCACCTCTCTACAGCAAAGCATGGTCCCGGTGAGGTTAACCGCCAGCACCTTATTCCATTCCTCCAGGTTCATGTCGGCTATCTTGCCCGTTGGGCCGGGAATACCACTGTTATTGACCAGTATGTCAATCCGGCCATACTGCTGCAGGGTCTCCTTCACCATACTTATTACCTGGCTTTCGCTGGAAATGTCAGTCTGTATCGCCTTCGCGTTTCCCCCCTTACTCTTGATATCTTCCGCCACCTCGCTTATTCTGGAAAAATTGCGCGCCGCCGCCACAACTACGGCTCCTTCGGCAGCAAAAGCGTATGAAATAGCGCGTCCTATGTCGGCCCCACCACCGGTAACAATGGCCACCTTGTCCTTCAATCTCATTGGTTTCTACCTCCGTAGCCGTTCAAATTCCGCAACACTTTTTGGCCGGTTAAACGCATTCTAAAGCAATAGCCGACTGCTTTCAATAAATCGGCATTTCTTTTTCAGGAGCGTGTTTTATGTTATTCTTTACATTGTTTGATTTTTCATTGCCCGCCGCATCATAAACCGCAAACAACAGGGGATTTAAGGAGGATAGCCGTGGCGATTCAAAAAGAGAAGCTGATAGACATGTACCGAATGATGGTAAGGATTAGAGCCTTTGAAGAACAGATGGCGAAGGATTTTGCCGATGGTAAAATACCCGGCTTTCTCCACTTAAGCGTGGGGCAGGAGGCCAATCCCGCCGGTGTGTGCGCCAACCTGAGAACGGATGACATCATTACCACCACCCATCGCGGGCACGGCCATGTGATTGCCAAAGGCGGTAACCAGTACCCGCTGGCCCCGCTGGTAGCCGAAATCTATGGCAAGAAAATCGGTTTGAACAAGGGGAAGGCCGGCTCCCAGCACCTCAGCGATCTGGACGTCGGTGTCCTGGTTGCCGAGGGAATTCAGGGCACCGTATTAACCCTTGCGGTCGGTGCGGCCCTGTCCGCAAAATTCAAAGGAACAAGCCAGGTAGTAGTCACCTTCATCGGTGATGGCACCCTGAATACCGGCCGCTTCCACGAGGGAATGAACATGGCCTCGGCCTGGAAACTGCCCCTTATCTGCTACTGCGAAAACAACGTGTATGCCGAGTCCACAAGCATCTATGACTCCACAAACCTGAAAGACCTTACTGACCGGGCGGCGGCCTTTGCCGTGCCCGGTGTATCCGTTGACGGCAATGATGTTATGGCAGTATACGAGGTAACTGCGGAAGCGGTTGCCCGTGCCCGAAAAGGTGAAGGGGTTACCTTTATCGAGGGCAGAACCTGCCGGCATAGAGGCCACTTTGAGGGAGACGCTCAAACCTATCTGACCAGAGAGCAGAGGGACGAGTGTTTGAAAAGAGACCCCATACCGCGATTCCGAACGAAGCTGATTGAAACGGGCGCCTTGACCGGGCCGGAGGCAGATAAAATCCATCAGGAAGCGGCGACGGAAGTGAACGAGGCGGTCAGGCTGGCAACGGAAAGTCCATACCCGGCTCCAGAAGAAGTACTGACAGATGTCTACGCTTAGGGAGGCAAAAATGAGAGAAGTTACCTATCTTCAAGCGATAAACGAAGACATTGATGAGGAGATGGAGAGGGACCCCGCTGTCATTGTCATGGGGCAGGATGTCAGAAAGTGGGGCGCCCCTCTGGGCGTTTTCAAGGGTTTATATGAGAAGTACGGGGAAAGGGTGCTGGACACGGGAATATCGGAAACCGCCATGCTCGGGGCCACCGCAGGTTCGGCAGCCACGGGCTTGAGGCCAATCGTGCATATAATGTTCGGCGAGTTTCTGGGCGTCTGCATGTCCGATATCAGGTGCGCGCTGACCAAAACGAGGTACATGACCGGTGGCAAGACCAAGTTCCCGGCGACCATCATGACCTACACTGGCGCTGGCAGGTCCGCCGCCGGCGAACACTCAGCATGTCCCTACGGGGTAATGATGGCCACCCCGGGGCTCAAAATCATAGCACCGGCAACTCCCTATGACGCCAAAGGTCTGACCAAGTCGGCCATCAGGGAGGATAATCCGGTACAGGTTTTCTATCACGTTGGCCTGATACTGAGCAGAGAAACCGGCCAGATACCGGAAGAGGAGTATACCATTCCCATCGGGGAGGCAGATATCAAAAGAGAGGGCAGCGATGTCACCGTAGTGGCTATAGGAATCATGGTCCAGCGGGCGCTCGCCGCGTCAGCCCGGCTCCAGGAGAAGGGCATAAGCATAGAAATCGTCGACCCCCGAGCCCTGGCACCACTGGATAAACAGACCATCATCAATTCGGTCAAGAAGACAGGCAGGCTGGTAATTATGGACGAAGAGCCAAAGACGGAGAGCGCATCGTCCGAAATCGCTGCCATAGCTGCGGAAGAAGCTTTTGACTACCTGGATGCCCCGATAAAGAGAGTCTGCGCTCCGGATACCCCTATTCCGTTCAGCCCCGCTCTGGAAAAAATCTGGATGCCCGATGAGGAGGACTTAATCGAGGCAGTAACCGAGCTAACCGGTTAAGACATCAGCTTCCTCCGGTCAACGGAAAAAGAGTTTGCCCAGCAGTGTTTCCCGTATGGTTACGGCTCCCTCCGGGCACAGTTCCTGACAGCAGTAACATCGAATGCAGCGGTCATATTGAAATGTCGGCGGTCTGGATTCATCACCGTCGTGCCAGCCGACCGCCTTCGGTTTCACCGGGCATACCTCGACACAGGTACCGCAACTGGTGCAAATCGCTTCATCGATAATCGGCCGCGGGCATAGTCGGTTCTTGAGGAATGTCCTCATCGGCCGGTGGCGTATAGCGACCGGGGGCTTGCGCACAACGTCAAAGTCCCGGGCAATAAACGATTCTACGGCCTCGCCCATAATTTCAATGTTCTCGTGACGATAAGTACCGAGTCCCGCCCTCTCTCCCGGTTCCGAAGTCGGCACGAATGCCGGGTCCAGGTCAATGATTTTGCAGGCTATAGCGTCCAGGGCAACAGGGTCAGTAGAGAATAAAAGGACACCGAGTTTTCTGGGCTCACCACTCCTCGGCCCGTTCCCCTCCATAGCCATGATGCCATCCATGATATACAGGCGCGGTCTTATCAGCGTGGTCAGGTCGACGAGCATAGTGGCAAACTCATACGGGTCTGCCATCTTGACATGAAACTGGCTCTTCAGGACACCGGGAACACAGCCAAATTGGTTTTTAATGGCCCCGGTAAACCTCGTCAGGCCGTGAGTTTTCAGCTTCGGCAGACTTATCAGGCCGTCTGATTCCAGAACTCCGTTGGCAAGAACAAACCTTTTATTTAAAAGTGCTTCTTTATGGGAAACGGCCCTGCCCTTGTCGAAGTCGGCCAGCTCAATTCCGAGTTCGTCGGCCACCGCCTTCAAACCACCCCTTTTCATATTGCCTTCGCACCGGCCAAAGCCCGGAGAATCCCCGCAACAGAGAATAGCGCCGGCTTTCTTCAGCAGTATGCCCACAGCCCGGAATACCGAGGGATGAGTCGATACACACCTCTGAGGATTGACACCGAACAGCACGTTCGGTTTGATGACTATCCTCTCACCGGGTCTAACGAAACGGGATATGCCTCCAAGCAGGCCAACCCCCGTCTCAACTGCCTCGTCTACCTGCTGACGGTCATAAGTATCACATCTTACCAGAGCCACGGTTGATTCAACCATATCTGTTCCGTTTCAAGCCTGCCTTAATTATTTGATTTAATATAACACCGTCTGATATCACTTGCAATCAATTTTAGCGTTAAGCCACACACCTGTTCAAACACCATAAATTGACAACAATTTAAGCGGGGATTTATACTTATCTCTCAATGCGATGGATATTCTTTAACAGCGCGGAATCCAGTATCTAAGGAACAAGCCAATCAAGAGGAGCTTATTATGGGCAACCTGCTGTGGACTCCTTCCCAGAGCCGGATAAATCAGGCCAACATAACCCGGTTTATTCGCTTTGTCAACGACAAATACGCTCTTAAAATCGATGCATATGATGCCCTATATGACTGGTCAGTCGATAAGATAGGTGAGTTCTGGGCGGCTATGTGGGAATTTGCGGGCATCAAGGCTTCCCGTCACTACGATACGGTGGTTGATGATTTAAGCCGGTTCCCCGGCGCGAAGTGGTTTCCCGGTGCCAGGTTGAATTTCGCGGAGAACCTCTTAAGATACCGGGACAATCATATCGCCTTCGTGTTTCGAGGAGAAAACAAAAAAGCTAACCGAATTACCTATGCAGAGCTGTATGATTCCGTAGCCCGCCTGGCCAAGTCCCTGCGTGATATGGGCATTAAGCCGGGCGACAGGGTAGCCGCCTACATGCCCAATCTGATAGAAACAGCCATCGCAATGCTGGCCGCCACCAGCATCGGCGCCATATGGTCCTCCTGTGCTACCGACCTTGGAGCGCAAGCAACCCTTGACCGTCTCGGCCAAATCGAACCGAAGGTCCTTTTCACCGTCGACGGCTATTTTTACAAAGGGAAAACTATAGACTCTCTGGCCAATGCCGCTCAGGTTGCCAGAGAAATCCCCTCCCTGGAGAAAGTCATTGTAGTTTCTTATGTCACGGATAGACCGGATATCGAGCCCATCCCCAACTCAGTGCATTATGAACGATTTTTGGCGGTGGAGAACCAACTCGAGATTCAATTTGAACAACTGCCTTTCGAGCATCCCTCGTTTATCATGTTTTCTTCCGGAACGACCGGTAAACCAAAGTGCCTGGTACAGAGCGGAGGCGGCGTCCTCATCAATCACCTGAAGGAGCTGATACTCCATACCGACTTAAAGCGAGACGACAATATTTTCTACATCACCACCTGCAGCTGGATGATGTGGAACTGGCTGTTAAGTTCCCTGGCCGTGGGGCCAGCCGTAATATTATATGATGGCAATCCCAGTTACCCCGACCCCGGTGCCATGTGGAAACTGGTGCAGGACGAAAAAATAACGATTTTTGGCACCAGTGCCAGTTATATCAACTATCTGAAAAACCAGGGGCTCAACCCTGGAAGTGAGTATGACCTATCGTCATTGCGGGAGATATCACAAACAGGTTCCGTCCTTTCCGCTGAAGGATTCGAATACGTTTACCAGGCTATAAAAAAAGACCTTCATTTTAATTCTATTTCCGGGGGCACAGACATCAATGGCTGCTTCGCGCAGGGAAGCCCAACCCTTCCCGTGTTTGCCGGCGAACTTCAGAGAGCAGCTTTAGGGATGAAGGTCAAGTGCTATGATGAGAATGGCAAGCCGGTTTATGACCGGACGGGAGAGCTTGTCTGCGAAGCCCCTTCTCCCTCTATGCCGCTCTATTTCTGGGATGACCCGGATGGTGAGAAGTATAAAGAAACTTACTTCAATACCTACTCGAACGTATGGCGTCATGGTGATTACATTATGCTATCCAGCGCCACCAGGGGAATAACTTTTTTGGGCCGTTCCGACGCCATCCTGAAACCATCGGGGGTGCGCATCGGTACCGCGGAAATATACCGGGAGGTGGAAAAACTGGAGGAGGTTGCCGACAGCCTCGCCATAGGACAAGATTGGAAAGGCGACCAGCGTATCATCCTCTTCGTCAAGCTGGCAGATGGATTCAGTTTAACCGAGGAATTAAAGTACAAGATTAATAAAACACTGCGCGATAATGCTTCCCCGAGACACGTTCCAGCCAGGGTTATTACCGTCCCGGACATTCCCTATACTTTCAATATGAAGAAAGTTGAAGCTGCCGTCACGAACATCATAAACAGAAAACCCGTTTCGAACCGGGACGCCCTGGTAAACCCCGAATCACTGGACTACTACGAAAGCATTATTGCCGAGTTAAATAGAGCATAACAATTGCATCCTGGCTATTGCCAGTACTTGCCAGCTTATAGTACTATTCATATACACAATTTAAACGGGTGTAAATTATCATCATGAAACTTATTGACCTGACGTTTCCAGTTAGAGAACACTGGCGCTGGTTAGCCAGGCTGCAGACACAGCGCACGTTCGATGATTACCACTTCTTGCTCCAGTCCATTGAACTCAACCTTCACGGATTTACTCATGTCGACGCGCCGTTACATTTCCTGCCTGATGGTCTTTCCATAGAAAAAGTGCCACCGGATAGATTCATGGGAGAGGCAGCGATTGTCGATCTTTCTCACCTGGGAGAAAATGATGCCGTTACCGCAGAGGATTTGGAGGAAAAAGGCCAGCATATAAAGCCGAACGATATTGTTTTGCTTCGTACCGACTGGCCTCTGAAATGTGACTACATGAGTCAGGATTTCTGGGGAAAGTCCCCCTATACGTCACTTGAAGCCTGTGAATGGCTGGTAGAGCGGAAGGTCAAAGCGGTGGGCTATGACTACCCTCCCGACTACGTTTTAAGAAAGAAGCTTTCTGACCCGCAGTACCAGGATACGCCCGAGGAAAACACCACCCATTACGTATTTTTCAAGGAAGGCATCCTGGTCATAGAGTACCTGTGCAACTTACACCTGATCACCAGAGACCGCGTCCATTTTATGGCGCTGCCTCTTCCCATCGAAGGTGCCGGAGGTTCGCCAACTCGAGCTATAGCCATCGAGGAATAGTTACTTCCAGAGAATGCCTTTCTGTCTTACTTCTTCTGGGTGATGACACCGTAAATTTCCGGCCGGCGATCGCCTATGTTATCTATCTCCCATTCGCCAGGTATGAACACACGGTGTTTCTGCCGTGCTGCCTCCAGGCTCACCTCACCATATACAATTTCCTCTTTGTCCGGACTGGCGATACTGAGAATCTCTCCGGTTACATCCACAACATTACTCAGCCCGGCAAAATTAAAGCCTCTCTCAGTGCCCACACGGTCGGATGTTACCATGTTCACTTTGTTCTCAATAGTCCTTGCCCGGGCCACGCAATTCAGCGCTTCTCCGCGACCCTGAGGGAAATTCGTGGACAGGACCACGATATCGGCACCGAGCAATGCCATAATCCGGGCGCTTTCCGGGAAAAGCACATCGTAACATATGTGAAGCCCGATATTGCCTATGGTGGTTGAATGCACCTGAAAAGGCCTGTCCCCTTTGTCAACGAAGCGGTCAACGCCCAGGAAAGGAAGATGGTTCTTCCGGTACGACGCCGCAAAGCCCTTCGGCCCGACAAAAGATAAAGCGTTGAATAATCCGTCGCCCTCTTTTTCCAGAAGCCCGAAGACAACGTACACATCAAGCTCCTGACAGACTGATAATAGCTCCTCGGTGCTGGGGCCGGGTATGGTTTCGGCATAGGGTAGAGCTTCTTCGCGACTGGAAAAGACATAACCGGTGAGGCTGCATTCAGGGAAGACTATGAGGTTTGCTTTATTTTTTGCTGCTTCTCTGGTTGCCTTCACTATGTTTTCCAGGTTTTCCTTGACCTGCATCAGCTTGGGGTCTGTTTGAACGGCAGCGATTTTTATTGTGTCCGACATATATCCTCCTTAACGAATTATGGTGCTATTTTCGTAATAATTAGACTCACAGCCTGCCAGGCTATTTCTTTCCTTTAAGCTCTCGTAGCTGCTGGTATTCCGGACGTTCGCGGTAGAAGTCATCCAGTGTATAACAGCCGGACACCAGGCCGTTCATAGGAGCTGATATACAGTCCCCGCAGGCACGGCATATAAACTCGTCTTTCAACGTCCTCCCGGCAAGTACATCAGCGACAATGTCAGGGTAACACAGTGACATCCGCCCGATTCCCACCATATCCGTCATTCCGTTACGTACCACGCATTGCGCCACGTTTGGCAGCCAGTGCTGCAGGTACGAATAGCCGCTGCCAACAAAAACCATCCCGGGGCGCTGTCGTTTTAACTCCTCGGTTACCGAGATAAAACGGGCCACTCCAGATAGCGGGTCTTCCGGGGGACGATATCCACCAATAGATGGTGTGAAGTGAGGTCGCACGACATGAGCACTGTAAGCCGCACCGCCTGAGATACATACCAGCTTGATATCCATTTTGGCCAGCAGGTCCAGAAAAGCCAGTGGCTCGGCAAGGTCTATGCCCAGTCCGGTACCGTCGCCCCCAAAAGCGTACGGATATCTTTCACCGGTGAAGGTGGCTGGTTTTCCGCGCCCATCTTCACCCCGTTGAAACGGTAAAAAGTCAAAGGCGCTAAAACGAACGGCGATATCCAGTCCCGACGCCTCGGCTCGAATGCCAGCCACGATTTCCCTCAAGAATCTGGTCCTGTTTTCAAAGCTGCCGCCATAATTGCCGGGGCGGTCAATGGCGCTGAGAAACTCGTGCCCCAGGTAGCCGTGGCAGTGTTTTACGTCGACGAAATCAAACCCGGCCCGCTGTGCCAGAGTTGCCGCCCGGATAAAGTCTTCTATCAGACGGCTGATTTCATCGTCGGTCATCACCGGCGTATTTTCGGTCACCCCAAATCTATTATCAAGAAAGGGGTGGCGGTAGAGGATTTTGGGTTCAGGACGTTTCATATCATGCGGTTTAGAAATCCGCCCCGAATGAGTCAGCTGCAACCCGACCAGCAGGTCGTCACTATTACCGTGGTATTCTTCATGAGTCCGCACCAGCAGCTCCCGCAGTTCCCCAATCTCATCCACAGTCTCTTCTGATATCATCAATTGACTCGGGCTACCCTTGCCGTCATGGCGAACCGCCGCCGCCTCTCCACCAAATATCAATTTCGCGCCGCTGAGGCCAAAACGCTGCCAGCGTCTCCTGGTTAGCGCGGTCGGGCGCCCATCAGCGGTGCTGTCCCAGCCTTCCATAGGCAGTATGGCAAAACGATTGCCGATTACCCTGTTCCCGAAGACACAGGGCTGAGCCAGGGGTGAATCCGGTCCTGACTTCACCTCCTCATCGAAGGGTAGAGACACCCCGATTTGATTTAAATAGCTGCTGAATTCAGCCACGCTTTTGATGGCACCAATATTCCTCATACCTGCTGATATCCTTTCCGGTCTACCGCGATGAAACCGGTCTTTAACCCAGCGCTATCTCTTCAAATTCTACAATTAACCTGTCGGGCTGGAATCTTTTCAGCACTTCATCAGGGGGAGCGTCAGTAAAGCGCTTGAGTGCGCGTTCACAGCTTTCCACGTCCTCATAAACCGACTCGGATATGCCGTAAATATCGTTATCATTGAGCCTCTTGATGACCCGGTTTATAGTATACTGCTTCAATTCCGGACGAGCCAGATTTTTATAGTTGTTCGCGTGTTCCGTGCGCCATAATTGCCAGGTTTCATCGGGGTCATACCCCGGTTTGAGTCGAATCACGCCCATGAATTTAACCATGATAAACCTCCTCTTTTTTGATGTGAGATTATATCATTTCCGGGACTAAAGTCAATAATACAATGATAGCTATTGCCTCATATATTTTAGTTAGTTCTGTAATCCCGCTATAAAATAGTTTATAGTTACGGAAAGACAAAAAGGAGGTGAAATAATGAAAAGAGAGTTTATCACACCTGAAGGTTTGTTTGAACCTATGGGCTGGTCGCACGCTATTAAAGTAGATAAAACCATCTACCTCGCCGGCATGGTGGGTTTCGACGAGCAACGAAATATAGTGGCCGGCGGCTTTGAAGCCCAGACGATTAAAACTTTTGAAAACATAAAGCTTACCCTCGAGGCGGCGGGTGCTTCCCTGAAAGACGTGGTCAAGCTAACGGTCTATGTAACGGATATGGACAATATCGTTAAATTCAGGGAAATCAGGGGCCGTTACTTCGGCCCTCCCCTGCCCGCCAGCACCGGTGTTGAAGTCTCAAGGTTGATACTCCCCGAGCTTCTCGTGGAAATAGAAGCCATCGCTGTTGTTGGCAAATGACATATCCTGTAGAATAATACCAGTCCGGATACCACCAGTGATTACAATACAGGAGGTTAAATTATGGGCGCAAAGACGACCCGACAAATTGCAGAATGGGTATGTAAAAACAACTATGAAGATATTGGCGCAGAGGTCATAGACTACGCCAAATTACTGGCTCTCAGCCACCTGGGAATGACCGCCGCCGGCACAGTAATGCCTTTCGGCAAAATAATGCTCGAATATACCAAAAATAACGCCGGCAAGGAAGAGGCCGGGGTTATCGGCGGCGGGTTCCGCACCTCAGCCGAATATGCGGCTCTGGCAAATGGTTCGCTGGCGCATACCACCGAGCTTGAAGATGACAGCTTCCCGGAAGGACTCTATTCGTGCGGCGCGTGGCCCGCGGTATTTGCCGTAGGCGAAAAGTACAAACTTTCGGGAAAAGATATTATTGAAGCACTTGCTCTGGGCTATGAAGTGGCTTCAAGAATCGGCCTTGCCTCGCTGCCGGCAGTGGTCAAGGGGCAATTAAATGCCGCCGGATGCCTGACCATAGGCTCTGCGGCCATGGCGGCCAAGCTAATGAAACTGAACATTGAAAAAACCACCCACGCCTTAAGCATTGCCGCTTCACAGGGGCAGGGCATAGCCCGGCAGACCGGCGCCGGTGCCCATTTGGTCGAGGCAGGTTTTGCCGACCGCAATGGTATCTGCGCCGCCGCTCTCGCCGAACTTGGCTACACCGGCAATCCCACCATTTTAGAAGGACGCGGGGGCTTCATGGACCTGTGGTCCGGGCAGCCGGACTTCGATTTACCTCTGGGCGAAGGGTTTAAGGTTATGGATATCGGCATCAAGAAATACCCCTGCTGTTATCTGCAGCAGCGCAATATAGACGGAGTCCTTGACCTCATTGCCGAGCACAAAATATCCTGGGAAGACGTTGAGAGCGTCGAACATGAAATAAACCAGACGGTTTCCATGTACCTGAAATACGCCCAGCCGGAAACAGGAGAAGACGCCAGGTTCAGCCTTGAGCACAGCACTGTGGCCTGCTTCTTTGATAGAGAGGTCTTTTTAGACAGTTATACGGATGAAAAAGCCGGAGATGCCCGTTTTAAGGAAGCGCGGAAAAAAGTGAAGGTGACGGTGCACCCTGAGTGGCCCGCTGGTTATTTCGCCTTCGAAAGCCCGCTTACCATCAGGATGAAAGACGGTCGCGAATTCAAAAAGGTCTGCGTTGACGCCCGGGGCGACCCTTCCCGACGCCTGGGCCTGGATGAAGTGATGAAGAAGTATCAGGACTGCATTGACTTTGCGGGCATATATTCGGCAAAAAAGGCCAAAGAAGCAGCAGAGATGACGCTGGAACTGGACAAGGTAAAAGACGTTAACGAGTTAACGAATATCCTGACCTACCCGGATGGTCGAACCGCATAAACTGATTGTTTTGAAAGCAAATGAGAGGAGGAAAGAGATAATGCCGAATTTGTTTGACCTGACGGGCAAAGTGGCTATTGTCACCGGCGGCAACGGGGGTATCGGCAAGGGAATCGCCGACGGCCTGGCATCAGCCGGCAGCGACATCGTGATTTTTGCCCGTAATGAGAAGAAGACTGCCGAGGCAGCCGCGGATATTAAGAAGAAATACGGAGTAAAAGTACTGGGACTGCAGGTTGATGTTGGGAAAGAGGAAAGCATCCAGAACGGCGTGAAACAGGTGCTGGACGAGTTCGGGCAAATCAACACCCTGGTCAACAATGCCGGCGTCAACATCCGTCACATGCCCGAGGAATATACCGTAGAAGAGTGGGACTGGATAATGAATATAAACCTCCGGGGCGCTTTCCTCTGCGCCAAGGCGGTCTATCCGGCCATGAAGAAAACCGGCGGCGGAAAAATTATCAGCATCGGCTCCATGACCTCCCTTTACGGACTGGCCCGGGTTTTATGCTACGCCTGCAGCAAGGCAGGAATAGTCCAGATGACCTACACCCTGGCGCTCGCCTGGGCCAAAGACAATATCCAGGTTAATGCCATCTTGCCCGGGTGGATTGACACCCCTCTGACCATATCTGCGCGTAAAGACTTCCCCGGCCTGGACGATTTTGTGCTGGACCGGGTGCCGGCTGGTCGCTGGGGAATACCGGATGACTTCGCTGGTGCCGCTGTTTTCCTGGCCAGCAAGGCTTCTGACTTTGTTACTGCTGAGTATATCAAGGTTGATGGTGGCTTTGCCCAGAGCACAAACACCGTTCATCCCTCCGCCCCCTAGCCACTTAACGTTAAAAACGTGACCAAAGAAAAGGAGGACTATAAAATGGCTTTCGGTACTGGAAAATACACCTATGAACTGGTTGACGGGTGGGCAAAGCTGCCTGAGGGGTGGTCG
>JBARQF010000102.1:0-13269 GCA_049643605.1 Dehalococcoidales bacterium | reverse complement strand
CTCGGTCAGGCGACGCGCGTTGTCGAATTCCTCGCCGCTGACCGCAAGACGTACCGGGCTGAGATTGAACTGGGCGTAACCACCGATACCTATGATGCCAGCGGTAGCATTATCCAGCAGGAAAACTCTGCCGACATTCATAAGGAACAGGTGGAAAAAGCGCTGTCTTCCTTTCGCGGCGTTATCCAGCAGACACCGCCGATGTACAGCGCCCTAAAGCACCAGGGGAAGAAACTGTACGAGCTGGCCCGCGCTGGAATAACCGTCGAGCGAAAAAGCCGACCCGTGACCATACACAGTCTGGATATCGTTGACTTTCAGCCGCCGCTCGTTACCGTGGAAGTGGAATGCGGGAAAGGCACTTATATACGCTCGCTGGCCCATGACCTAGGGCAAATCCTGGGCTGCGGCGCCAGCCTGAAAAATCTCGTCCGCCAGCGCTACGGACCGTTTGATATCGCGGATGCGGTAAGCGTACCCCAGCTTGAAGATGCCTTCCGCCAGGGCCACTGGGAACACCTTGTTCACCCTATGGACTCCGTGCTCTCGGCATGGCCAGTGGTGGTGGTCGATGAGGCCACAGAGCGACTAATCAAAAACGGGTCACCGGTCACGCTGCAATTGGAATCAACAAAGGAGGCCCGCTGTCGGGCCTATACTGCCAGCGGGCATTTTCTGGGCGTGTTGCGCCCTGACCCGGAAAAGGGGCAGTGGCACCCGGAAAAGGTCTTTCCAAACAGTCGCCAGTAATCGCCAGGCCCAAGGTTATGACAAGCTCCGTCAGGTGAAATTACTTGACATCGCACGCCTAATAACGGTATAGTGTCAACCGATGACATTAAGGGGGATAAACCTGATATGGGAAAAATAAACGTGGCCATCATCGGTGTTGGTAACTGCTCCTCGTCTCTTGTCCAGGGAGTTAGTTACTATGCTAACGCAAAGGCAAATGAGTTTGTACCCGGGTTAATGCACGTGAACCTCGGCGGGTACCACATCAGCGATATCAATTTCGTAGCCGCCATTGACATTGATAAAAACAAGGTGGGCAAAGACCTGGCCGAAGCTATCTATACGCCACCGAATAATACATTTAAATTCTGCGAAGTACCCCCTACGGGCGTTATCGTGCAACGCGGTATGACCCACGACGGTCTGGGCAAATACCTGTCACAGATGATACAGAAAGCTCCCGGCCCGACCGCCGATATCGTCAGTATCCTCAAGGAGACCAAGACCGATGTCGTCATCAACTACCTGCCGGTCGGCAGCGAAGAGGCAACCAAGTGGTATATCGAGCAGATACTGACGGCGGGCTGCGGTTTCATTAACTGCATCCCCGTGTTTATCGCCCGTGAGAAGTACTGGCAGAAACGCTTCGCCGAAAGAGGCCTCCCCGTTATAGGCGATGATATAAAATCGCAGGTCGGCGCCACCATTACCCACCGCGTGCTGACACGCCTGTTTCGGGACCGCGGCGTCAAGCTGGAGCGCACCTACCAGATGAACTTCGGCGGCAATACCGACTTCTACAACATGCTGGAGCGAGAACGGCTCGAGTCCAAGAAGATTTCCAAGACCAATTCGGTCACCTCACAGCTTGATTACAAGATGAATCCCGACGATATATACGTGGGCCCCAGCGACTACGTTCCCTGGCTGCACGACCGCAAGTTCTGCTACATCAAGATGGAAGGCCGCACCTTCGGCGATGTGCCGCTGAACCTGGAGATGAAACTGGAGGTCTGGGACAGCCCCAACTCCGCCGGCGTGGTCATCGACGCTATCAGGTGCTGCAAGCTGGCCATGGACCGCGGGCTTGTCGGAGAACTGGTCGAACCGTCCGCTTACTTCATGAAATCACCTCCTGTCCAGTACACGGACGCGGAAGCTCACCAGATGGTGGAAAAGTTCATCGCCGACATGGTCAAAGCGGGCAAACCAGCCAAGTAAAACTTCGCGAGGTTTCCGGACAGCAACCGGCAAAACAAGGGGATTTTTGGGTCTGAAGAATGGAAGGGAACTCAGTTAGCATCGCCTCAAAAAAACAGCCGTTCAAGTCCCGGTTAGCCGAAACCCGCAAAGTCGCTGCCTATCGCCTTTCCCACCCATTAGTACGGCTTCTGGCCCGGACAGGAATAACCCCCAACGCCCTGACCTGGTCTGGTCTGTTATTTTCCTTCGGGGCGGCGGTGCTTATTGCCCTCGGGCATCCCTTCATCGCCGGCTTTGTCGTTCTTATCTCCGGACTGTTTGACATGCTGGACGGGGCGCTAGCCCGCTTTATCGACAAGAGCACGAAATTCGGCGGCATCCTCGATTCAATTCTGGACCGCCTGGGTGAGGCAGCCGTCCTGCTGGGTCTTTTAATATTCTTTGTCAGGTACCTCTCGATGCCCGGCATACTTGTCGTCGGTTTCACATTGCCCGCCGCGCTGATGGTCAGCTACCTCCGGGCCCGGGCAGAAGCGGCTGGCTTGATTGGAGAGGTGGGCCTTTTCACCCGTACGGAAAGAATAATCATCATATCACTGGGGCTTTTCTTAAGCAGCATCGACTATGCGCTGATTACATCGCTGGTTATCATTGCCTTTTTCAGCTACGTGACCATTATCCAGCGACTGCTCCACGTATGGCACCAGACAAAGGGAGATTAGTTTTCACATTATTTTCGGGAGGCTAGAATGCCAGTAATTGCGATTATTGGAGCTCAATGGGGAGACGAGGGAAAAGGAAAGATAGTTGACCTGCTTGCCGAGCCGGCAGATATGGTAATGCGTTTTTCCGGCGGGGACAATGCCGGGCACACCGTGGTCAACCAGCAAGGCGAGTTCGCCTTACACCTTGTCCCTTCCGGTATTTTTTCTCCCAAAGCCACCTCCGTGATTGGAAACGGCGTGGTGATCAATCCCCGCGTTTTGCTCGACGAATTGGGCGCGCTCAAGCAGCGCGGCGTGGACGTCTCGCGTTTTTTCATCAGTGACCGGGCTCACCTGGTGATGCCCTACCACATTCTTCTCGATGGACTGGAGGAGGAGGCGCGGGGAGGCAAGGCTATCGGCACCACACGCAAGGGCATCGGCCCCGCCTTTGCCGATAAGGCCGCCCGCCTGGGCATCAGGACCAGCGACCTGCTGGACAAAGATGTTTTTCGCGAGCGGCTTCACGTTGTGCTCACCGACAAGAACACGCTATTGACCAGGGTCTATAATGCCGACCCGCTATCTGAGGACGAGATATTCAGCGAATACTGCCGGTACGGCGAGATACTGGCTCCCCACATCTGCGACACCTCCGCCCTGCTGGAAAAGGCGATAAATGACGGGAAAAAGGTAATGCTGGAAGGGGCCCAGGGGACTTTGCTGGACCCTGACTTCGGCACTTACCCCTACGCCACCTCCTCTTCACCGCTGGCCGGAGGAGGCTGTCTGGGGGTAGGCCTGGGACCGACCAGGATAGACGACGTTCTGGGTGTCTTCAAAGCATACTGTACCCGCGTCGGCGGCGGCCCTATGCCCACCGAGCTGCAGGATGAAATCGGCGGCTGCATCCGGGAACTGGCTCACGAGTACGGCACCACCACCGGCCGGCCGAGGCGCTGCGGCTGGTTTGATGCCGTTGCCTCCCGGTTCAGCACCCGCGTGAATGGCTACACCCAGGCAATCGTTACCCGCCTCGATGTGCTCGACACACTGCCTGCCCTGAAAATATGCACTGCCTACGAGCTGAACGGTGAGAGAATCGATTACTTCCCGGCAAGTGCCGCCGCACTGGAGAAGTGCCAGCCGATATACGAAGAACTGCCCGGCTGGCAGACGCCCATCAGTGATATCCGTGATTTTGCCCAGCTGCCACTGCAAGCTCGCCAGTACCTGGCAAGGCTTGAGGAGCTCATCGCCTGCCCCATCAGCGTCATATCGGTGGGCATGAGGCGAGAGCAGACCATCTTCAAGAGTCCTGTCTGGTAGAAGCAATCAGGAAGAAAGCGTAATCTTAAACAAACAAAGGAGACTATAAAATGGAGAAAAAAGAACCTCTGGCAACGCAGGAAGAGTATGCAAAGCAGATAACATATCATGAAGACATTCCAGCGGTAGAGCTGGTTCCCGGGCAGGTTAAGGTACACCTTATTTCCGGCGAACGGGCGACGGCCATGTTCGCTACTTTTCAGCCCAATGCCGTTGGCCCCTTGCACAAGCACGAACACGAGCAAATCATGATTATCGCCGATGGAGAGGGTGAACTGGTGACCGGCGGGAAACGCTATCCGGTCAAAAAGGGCGACGTTACCGTCTTCGCCTCAAATCAGGAGCACGGCACCTACGCCTCCGATAAGGGAATCAAGACAATCGAGATATTTATCCCGGTACGGCAGGAGTACATGGATAAGCTGGCCGCGCTCAAGAAGAGCCTGGGGAAATAGTTAGGCTATCAGACACAGCTCTTTATAGAATTGGCACCGCTTCCAATGGATCAGTGATTGTTAATAACGACTCCCTCTGACCATAATTACTTTCCTGCTGATACTCTGTAGCCCCTTCGGGTCAGGTAATTGCCCAGCAGTATTGACGTTATAACCACCAGCGGCAGCGAGACCAGCCATCGTATAACCGTGAACTTGACGCCCAGAAAAGAAGCTTCAAAGATGGCCATCGGGATGCGGCAGATAGCGGCGGCGCCGAGGTAGGTGAAAACCACGCTCAGCTTGGCCCCTTTACGGTAAAGGGTGTAGGCCACCGGAAAGGCCAGATACAGCCCCCCCACCGTGGTGCCGGCAAGCAGTATCACCCAGAGGTAGCCGCGAAAGCCCGAACCCTCGCCGAGGTGTCGCTCAACTGTCTCCCGCTTCACCCAGACCTCAAAGAGCCCGATTAAGATGAAAGCACCCGGTAATATTTTCAGCATATCAACGGAAAAAGTGACAAAATTCTGCCCTATTTGCTGGCCGGGACTGAATCCCGTAAACCAGGAAACAAGCAGGAAAATGAAATAGCCGGCAATGAGCAGTATAGTAATGATAGCGCTTCGTTTCACTGGAAAATCTCCCCGAAGAAAAGGCCGATTACGACGGCCACCACCAGGGCGATGAAGAAGCTGATTATATTTCTGATAACGGTGACCTTCAGCCCGAAGTACGCTTTCTCTATGGGTGCGGTGAGCACACCCACCATCATAAGGGTGGTGGTAAAAGCAGCGACGACCATATAGGCCACCTCTTTTTGCACTAAAATGCCCGCCAGTGGGAAAGCAATGAAGCCGGGCATAACGGTGACGGAACCCAGAAGAGAGGCCAGAGCCATGGCCGTGAATTTATTATCGCTGCCGAGGTAACGTGAAATGACTTCGTCCGGTATCAGATAAAGGACACCGGAGATGAGAACAATCATGAGCAAAAATGTCGGGAGAATCATGATAAATCGTCGGGCGGCGATTTTCAACGACCGGGTTGTCTTCTCACGACTGAAAATAAGCGAAACCAGCAGGGCTAACCCGGCAACAATATACAGATACATTTATTCAATGCAGTTTAATCTTATACCGGCAGGTCTATGGTATAGTTCTTCAGCGTGTCTTTAATAATCTGCGCTGTCTTTTCGTCCGGCTCGGTGAGCGGCAGTCGCGTCTTACCCGCGCGGAAACCGACCTGGTTCACGGCGTACTTCACCGGTATGGGGTTAGAAACTATGAACATGGCGTTGACCAGCGGGAGAAGGTTACGGTGAATGGCCGCCGCCTCGGCAACTTTGCCGTCGATGAAGCTGTCAATCATCTGCTTTATCTGCTTCCCTACCAGATGTGAAATCACGCTTATAATACCGTAGCCGCCCATGGCCATGATAGGAAAAGTATCCTGGTCATTGCCGCTCCAGACGAAGAAATCGTCGCCGGTCTCCTGGATGATTCTGGCACTCTGCTCAAGGTTGCCACTCGCTTCCTTCACCCCGATGATATTGTCGATTTTGCTCAGCCGGATAACGGTTTCGGCGGTCATATTGACCACGGTGCGCGAAGGCACGTTATACATGATGCAGGGCAGGCTTGTGCTTTCCGCTACCGTCCTGAAATGCTGGTATAACCCCTCCTGAGTGGGCTTGTTATAATAAGGCACCACCAGCAGGCAGGCGTCAACGCCGATTTTCTCCGCTTCCCTGGTCGCCTCAACCGCCTCAGCAGTGCTGTTGCTCCCGGTGCCGGCGACAACGCTCCCTTTGCCGCCGACTGCTTCCTTTATTTCCCGGAAAAGGCGGTACTCCTCCGTCCGTACCAGAGTGGGCGATTCCCCGGTGGTACCGACGACCAGCACGCCATCACTCCCCGAAGCAAGCAGGGCAAGCGCCAGCTTTTTCGCCTGTTCATAGTCCACCTCCCCCTTTTCATCGAAGGGGGTAACCATAGCCGTTATCAATCTTCCCAGTTCTTTCATTTTGCCACCTCCCGTGGTTTTATCCAGTCCCGTTTGATCATTTCCTCGGCAATCTGGACCGCATTCAGCGCCGCTCCCTTGCGCAGATTGTCGGCGACAATCCACATAACCAGACCATTGGGATGAGAAATATCACGGCGGATACGGCCGACGAACACCTCATCGGTGCCGGCCGCCATCCAGGCGTGCGGATAAAGGCTGATGGCATTATCATCCAGTATCTTCACTCCCGGCGCTCCGACAAGAATGCGCTCGACATCATCGGGCATCATTGGCGAGGAAAATTCCGCCCATACGGCCTCACTGTGCCCAATAAGTACCGGCACGCGCACACAGGTCGCCGACATAGCGATTTCACTAGCGTGCATTATCTTTTTGGTCTCCTCCTCCATCTTCCACTCTTCTTTGGTATAGCCATCGTCGAGAAAGACGTCTATCTCGGGCAATACGTTAAAGGCGATCTGATGAGGGTAAACGTGGGGTATGGTTTTCTGCCCCTCCAGCACCTGCCTGCTCTGCACGTTCAGTTCCTCAATCGCGGCGGCACCGGTACCGGAGACCGCCTGGTAGGTGCTGACCACGATGCGCTTGATCGGATTGACCTTGTGCAGCGGATACAGCGCCACGACCATCTGGATGGTGGAGCAGTTTGGATTGGCGATGATGCCCTTATGCCATTCAATATCTTCCGGGTTTACCTCGGGCACCACCAGTGGCACGTTGGGCTCCATGCGCCAGGCAGCACTGTTGTCAATTACCACTGCGCCCGATTTCACCGCCAGCGGTGAAAAATGGCGGCTTATCTCGGACCCAGCCGAGAAAAGGGCGATATCTATCCCTTCAAACGAGTCAGGAGTTGTCTCCCTGACCTCGATTTCCTGCCTGTTGACCCACAGCTTCCTGCCCGCCGAGCGGTCGGAGGCAAGCAGCCTGATGGATTTCACCGGGAAACTGCGCTGTACCAGAACCTTGATAAACTCCTGGCCAACCAGCCCGGTGGCACCAACAATAGCAATACTGTATTCCATCATTTATTCTCATAGTCCAAGCAACGTGTCCAGGCCGTAAACCAGCCCCTTGCGCTTGACCACTTCTCTAATCGCCAGCATCACTCCGGGCATGTAGCACTCCCGGTTAATGGTATCATGGCGTATGCTCAGTGTCTGCCCCGACGCGCCCAGAATTACCTCCTGATGAGCCATTAGCCCGGGCAGGCGTACGCTGTGAAGGGTCACCCCCTCCACTGACTCCCCCCGACTCGCGGCCGCTTTGCCCTGCGGCTGGAGGAATGGCTTCCCTCTGGCTTCCGCCATCGCTCTGGCTGTCATCTGCGCCGTCCCCGACGGAGCATCCGCTTTCAGGTGATGGTGCAGTTCGATTATCTCCGCATAATCAAGGTATTTCGCCGCGATTTTTGCCAGGTGCATCATGAGGATAGCGCCAAGGGCAAAGTTCGGCGCCATCACCGCACCAATCTTGTGCTCCGCAGTCAGGCCCTCAATTTCCTTTACGTCATCAGGCGAGAAGCCAGTGGTTCCAATGACCAGATTGACACCTTTTTCCGCAGCCAGTCGCACCGCCGGTATGGTTGCTCTGGCAATGCTGAAATCCACCATGACATCGGGTTGACAGCGTGCCAGGATATCGCCAAGGTCAGTGGAGAAGGGGACCGAGCTGGAGCCATCAGGCAGGGGCAGTGAATCCTTTGCCGCTTTCATGTCCACCGCTCCTACCAGCTGCATGCTATCTTCACCGCAGACGGCCCTGGCCACTTCCTGTCCTACTTTACCGGCAGCTCCGTGAACGATTACCCTGATTGGATTCATAGTCTTCTCCTGGCGGGTGCAGAAGACTCTTAACGACCCCGAAACGTACCTTTTTGCGGGGGTGGCCTGCGACCGGACTGGTCACGCCGCCCGGAAAACGAACCTCTATCCCCCTGGAATGGTCGGCTTGACCCGGAGGAATCTCTTTCTTGAGCGCCAGAGGGTCGATAATCCTTTTCCAGGATTGCTCTGCGGGACAGGTTTATCCTTCCCATATTATCAACATTAATTGCCTTTACCGTGACCTCGTCACCGACTTTAACCTCATCTTCAACTTTGCCCACCCGGTGGTCCGCCAGTTCACTGATGTGTACCAGTCCTTCCTTTCCGGGCAGAATTTCCACCATAGCACCGAAGTCGAAAGTACGGGTCACCTTCCCGGTATAGATAGTGCCAATCTCAACATCCTTGGTCAAACTTTCAATGATGCTAATGGCTTTTTTAGCCGCTTCTTCATTGACCGCGCCGATCAGTACGGTACCACTGTCATCAATGTCGATGGTTGTCTTGGTTTCCTCGATTATCGACCGAATCGTCTTGCCGCCGGTGCCGATAACACTGCCAATCTTTTCCTGGTCAATGGTTATCTTGTACACCCGCGGCGCGTACGGGCTGACTTCGGGTCGGCTGGTACTTATGGCCTCGTCCATCCGGTCCAGAATATGCATCCGCGCATCGTGACTCTGCGCGATTACTTTCTCCATAATCTCCAGACTGACACCTTTGAGCTTGATATCCATCTGCACGGCGGTAACGCCATCCCTGGTCCCGGCAATCTTGCAGTCCATGTCGCCGTAGGCGTCCTCCAGACCCTCGATATCGGTTAGAACCTGGTATTCGCCATCATCGCCGGTGACAAGCCCCATGGCTATTCCGGATACCGCCTTTTTTATCGGTATGCCAGCGTCCATCAGCGACATGCTCCCTGCACAGACGCTCGCCATCGAGGTACTGCCACTGGAACTGAGAACCTCGGAGACAAGGCGAATGGTATATGTGAAATCCTCGTCACTGGGCAACACCGGTACCAGAGCCCTTTCTGCCAGTGCACCGTGTCCGATTTCACGGCGACCCGGCGACCCCATGCGCTTTACCTCACCGCTTGAGAAGGGCGGGAAATTGTAGTGGTGAATGAAGCGCTTCTTCTCTTCAATACCCAGGCCGTCAAGCTGCTGCTCCTGCCTTGTAGAACCTAAAGTGACAATGGTCAGCACCTGCGTCTGGCCCCTGCTGAAAAGAGCCGAGCCATGTGTCCTCGGCAGGAGTCCCACTTCCGCGCTGATCGCCCTGACTTCATCAAGGGCGCGACCATTGAGCCGTCTTCCGTCCAGTATGCCGCTCCTTATCTCAGCCTTGGCCCTGGCCTCAAAGGCAGCCCGGATATCCTCGCTGGCGTAGGTTTCGCCCAGACTTTCCATCACTTTCTTTTTTAATTCAGAGAATTTCCCCTCCCGGACCGATTTATCTGTTTCCGCCAGGACAACCGGCAATTCATCGCCGACGCTTGAAGCTATCGCCGAAGCGATTTCCGAATTGACCTCCGAAACTGGTGCTTCCTCTTTCGGCTTGCCACAGGCTTGCTGCACCTGTTCCTGAAGTCGGATTATATCCTGGTTGGCTTCAAATCCAAACTTGATAGCCCTGGGCAGAATTTCTTCGGGAACTTCCTTGGCCCCGGCTTCCAGCATGACAACTGCCTTCGCGGTGCTGGCCACAACCATATCAAGCTGACTGTTTTCAAGCTCGGCCAGCGTGGGGTTCGGCACCAGCTCATCATTGATATAGCCCACGTGAACGGCGCTTACCGGGCCGTCAAAAGGCACTTCTGAAATGCACAGTGCCGCCGACGCACCGATTACCGCCAGCACATCAGGGTCGTTTTCCTGGTCAACGGACAGCACGGTGGCCACAACCTGGATATCCCGGCGCCACCCTTTGGGCAACAGCGGTCGTATCTGGCGGTCAATGAGGCGACAGGCCAGAGTGGCCGCTTCGCTGGGGCGTCCCTCACGGCGGATGAAGCCGCCCGGGATTTTACCGGCCGCGTATAGTCGCTCCTCGTAGTCTATAGTCAGTGGCAGAAAATCAATACCCTCACGGCGGTCATCGGCCACGGTAGCCGTCACCAGGACCACCGTATCTCCGTAGCTAACTGTTACCGCTCCGCTGGCCTGTCCGGCCAATTTTCCAGTTTCTATAATAAGGTCTCTACCACCAAATCGGCATTTAAAAGTTTGAAGTTTCGGCAATTTTCGCTCCCTGCTCAGACCTTATTTACGCAGTCCGAGTCGTTTAATCAGTTTATTATATTTACCAACGTCTTCCCGGTTCAGGTAGTTCAGTAGTCTCCTTCTCTGTCCAACCAGCTTGAGCAGACCGCGCTGAGTATGATAGTCATGGCGATTCTCCGTCATATGGTTGGTCAACTGCTTTATCCTCTCGGTAAGCAGTGCTACCTGCACCTCGGTTGAGCCGGTATCTCCGTCTTTGCTCTGATAATCGCTGATGACTTCAGCCTTCTTGTCCTTGTCCAAACTACACCTCACTAACCAGTTATAGGCAATAAATGCAAATCAAGTGATTATACCATACCAGCCTGATATATGTAAATTGGCTCACGACGCTGCACTCGGAGGAAACCCGGGATAAAGCCGACTCGTACCGCATTACCCACTCTTCCCGATTCAATGTTCTAGACATGGTATCTGCCAACTAGTATAATACACGTTAGTATGAGTAGAACCGTAAAGGAACGCGCGGAAAGCAGCGTCACCCCTGAAGTAGCCTGCAATTTCTTCAGCGGTGACACATGGCAGCAGGAAAAGGTCGCCATACCCGGTGAACTGCCGCTGTCCATCTTTGTCAACGAACAGGAAGTCGCCACGGTACTATGCACGCCGGCTAAACTAACCCAGCTTGTCCTCGGGTTTCTGTATCTGGAAGGAATCATCACCGACCGACAGGAAGTGGCCAGCCTGCGAGTCTGCGAAGATGAACCGATTGCCGATGTGAGGCTCCTTAGAAAAGAGTACAGCGCACCATCGAGGCGTACCATTACCTCGGGCTGCGGGAGCGGCGTCAGCTTTGATACCCGTTCGTCACCGGTTACCTCTGACCTGGTTGTTACCTCCAGCGAAATTCTGGCACTGATGCGGCAGCTTTACCAGCAGCAGGCCCTGTTCCAGGAAGTGGGCGGCATCCACTCTTCCGCGCTGGCGGACCGGGAAAAGATACTGGCCTCTGCGGAAGACATCGGGCGCCATAACACGCTGGACAAGATTATGGGCGAGTGCTTGCTTAAGGGACTGCCCACACAGGATAAAATTCTGCTGACGACGGGCCGTATTTCCTCGGAGATGGTGCTGAAAGCGGCCCGGATGCAGGTGCCAATCGTCGTCTCACGCGGTACCCCAACCGAGCGAGCGGTTACGCTGGGCGAAGAGCTGGGAATCACCGTAGTCGGTTATGCCCGGGGAAACAGGCTGTCCGTTTTCTCGGGCAAGGAACGACTTCTCACTAACAATAGTCAAAGTTCATAAAAAGCATTGCTGGTAGGAGGAACAGGTTATGCCGTTTCGTATCGGACCATGGGAGATAGCCCTTATCCTGGTCATTATCCTCATCGTTTTCGGCGTTGGCAAGCTGCCGCAGGTAGGCGGCGCCGTCGGCAAGGGGTTGCGGTCTTTCCAGAAAGGGCGACGCGGTGAGGACTTTGAAGAGGGAGAGGAAGAAGACGAGGAGAAACCTAAGAAGTCTGCCCGCAAGAAGAGTGCCAAGAGCTAAGCATCACCGCTATTAGCATACCAACGGGCTAATGCTTTCATAGATAGTCAATCCCTGCATTCTGCCAAGGAACAGACATGGATTTTTTCGGTATCGGTTTTGGAGAAGTACTGCTTGTCCTCATTGTTGCCCTGATTATCTGGGGACCAAAGAGGTTGCCCGGTATCGCCCGCATGCTGGGCAAAACAATGCATAACCTGAAAAAAGCCACCAATGACCTCACCTCCCAGATAACCAGAGAAATCGATATCGAAGAAACAGAACGCGGCAAGAAGGGTGAACTCACATCACCCGGCGGGAGCCCTACCGCCAAGAGAGATGCCAAGGGAGATGAGTGAAGACGGGAAACAATCCCTCCTGACGCACCTTCTGGAACTACGCCAGCGCCTGATAAAATGCGTCATCGCCATTGCCGTTGCCTCGGTTATCGCCTTTATCTTCTACGAATGGATATTCTACATCCTGAAGCTCCCCGCCGAGGAACTCAACCTTATTTTCATTGAAATGACCGAGATGCTCGGCACCATCATGAGGGTGTGTCTTATCGCCGGCATTATCCTGGCCATGCCCTATCTTGTTTTCCAGGGCATCATGTTCGTCTCCCCGGCGTTGACCTCCAGAGAGAAGAAGTATGTTTATGTCATCCTGCCGTGGATTGCCCTGATGTTTATGGGCGGCGTGACTTTCGGCTATTTCGTGCTTATTCCTCCCGCCACCAGATTCCTGCTTAGCTTCGGCGCCGATATCGCCAGCCCCGAGATTCGGGTGGGCAATTACATAGCGGTGATTGCCCGGCTTCTGCTCGCCATTGGCATTGCCTTTGAGATGCCGGTGATAACCACCTTCCTGGCCAGACTGGGCGTGCTCAAGCCGCACTGGCTTTCCGACCACCGCCGGACCGCGATTATCGTCGCCTTCATTCTCGCCGCCATCATCACGCCGACCTTTGACCCGATTAACCAGAGCCTGGTGGCCGTCCCGCTGATTATCCTCTATGAGATGAGCATCTGGCTGGCCAGGCTGGTCTATAAAAAGCCGCCGATAGAAGCCGCCAGCGACGTGATTGCACAATAACAGCTGTTACGCTATACTGGTTGACTGGTCGGGAGCGGATGAGTCCCGGTGGGCTTTGCGGACTTCAAATCCGTTGGGGGGCGTTAGAAGCGTCTTCGGTGGGTTCGACTCCCATACGCTCCCGCCAAGTTTTTACCCTGTCGCTTATTAGCCCGCCGGCCT
>JBARQF010000101.1:0-3569 GCA_049643605.1 Dehalococcoidales bacterium | reverse complement strand
GTGTTACCTCTTTGCTCCCCCGTTTGACCAGTTCCCTGACCTCGCAGACAATCTCCGGCACGGCACGGCTTATCTCCCGGCCGCGGCGATGGGGGACAACGCAGTAGGCGCAGAAGTTATTGCATCCCTGGATGATGGGGACGTAGGTAGTCGGGGAGGGGCTTTGGGGTAACGCCACCGTCGCTTCCGGATTTTCCACCCAGGGCGGATAGTCGCCCGGCTTGAAGAAGTAATCTACGTGAGGGAAGTCTTTTTTCAATTTGGTGGAATCAGAGTTCACCAGGCAGCCGGTGACGGCCAGGGTGATGTCCGGATGCGCCTGGGTAAAGGGCCTCAGAAATTTGATTTTGTTTACCACGCGGTTTTCCGCGCTCTGGCGCACCACGCAGCTATTGAGCACGACGACGTCAGCGTTCTCGGCGGTATCCGTCGCCCGGTAGCCGAGGTGCTCAAAGAGGCTGCCGAGCCGCTCTGACTCCGCCTTGTTCATCTGGCAGCCGATGGTCCAGATATGATAGTTAGGCATTTTACCCCGCGACTTATCTTTAATAATAATATACCCCTTTTCAGGGGTATGCGTCACTTGTTTTCGTGGCGGAGGGAGTGGGATTTGAACCCACGACCCCAGTTTCCCAGGGTAAGCGCTTAGCAGGCGCCCGCACTAGACCACTATGCGATCCCTCCGGCGAGTCGTGTTTCAGGTATATTTAATATATCATAAATTTACCCTTTGCTCAATCATCGGCGACTGAGGTTTGCTGGCTTATGAGAGCCTGTGCTATGATGATTGACGCATAGTGGCCATGGAGATTAACTTAACCATTGAAGGGGAGTTTGCCGGCTGCCCGGATGCCGGCTGGTTTCAGCATATTGCAGAGCAGGTGCTGGAAACGCAGGGCGCTGGCTCAAATGCCGAGCTGGGCATATTGATTACCGACCAAAAAAAAGTGCAGGAGCTGAATCGGGCCTATCGTGGTGAGGACCACCCGACCGATGTTCTGTCCTTCTATATGACTGAATCGGGGGAAGAGAGCGGTGGTGAATCAGAGCGATTCGTAGTGGCCCCCGACGGTATAATGCATCTCGGCGAAGTGGTTATCTCCTATCCTCAGGCGGCGATTCAGGCGCAGGAGCACCGGCATTCGGTGAACAAAGAGCTGGCGGTTCTCACCATTCACGGCGTGCTCCACCTGCTCGGTTATGACCACGGGAAGGTGGCACAGAAACGCGAGATGACGGCTAAAGAGCGAACAATACTTAGCAATATCATATTGGAACAGGAGAAAGAACGATGAAGAAGGTAGAGCTAGCGCCTGACAGACTTATGTATCCCCGACCAACGCTTCTGGTCGGGTCTAATGTCGACGACAAAGCCAATTTCATGGCGATGGGTGGGGGTGGGGTGGTCAACGCCGAACCGCCGATGATGGGTGTACTGCTGCGACAGAAGAGTTATACGCTGAAGGGCATCTGGCAGAATAAGACATTCTCCATAAACACCCCGTCTGTTGACCTGATAAAAGAGGCTGATTTCTGCGGTATCACCTCTGGCGTCGATGTGGATAAAGTAAAGGCCTGCCAGTTCAAAGTGTTTTACGGGCATCTGGAGACGGCGCCGTTGATTGAGCAGTGCCCGGTCAATCTGGAATGCCGGGTGGTGCATATCATGAACCTGGGCAGCCATGACTTCGTCATCGGACGGGTGGAGGGGACCTATGTCTCTGAAGACTGCCTCACCGACGGCAAGCCGGATGTGGATAAAATCAGGCCAGTTGTATTTGATATTACTTTTATGAGGTATTTCGCCTTTGGCGAGGTGATTGGCAAGGCGTATAATTCTGGGCTTGAGCTTAAAGAGAAGGCATAGCTTCAGCGCCGTGCGGCGCCGACAAGTTCACTGATGTCCTTAACTCCCTCTCTGGACATGAACTGCTCGATGCCCTCGAGGACATCGATGGGGGCGTTGGGGTTGGCAAAGCTGGCCGTACCCACCTGAACAGCGCTGGCGCCGGCCATGATGAACTCGATGGCGTCGCTGCCGGAAGCTATCCCGCCGCACCCAACGACTGGCAAATCCACCACGCCAGCCACCTCATAGACCATGGCCAGGGCTATTGGCTTTATCGCCGGGCCGGAAAGTCCGCCGGTACGGTTGCCGAGCAATGCCTTACGCGTATAAACGTCGATTGCCATGCCTCTTACCGTGTTTATCAGGGATATGGCATCGGCACCGGCTTCAGCCACCGCCGCCGCCACCCGGGCGATTTCACCGGTGTTCGGGGTCAGTTTCACCAGCACTGGCAGAGAGGTGTTTGCCCTGACCGACGCGGTTACCCTGGCCGCCGGTTCGGGATGCACGCCGAATTCGGCCCCGCCGGCGCTGATGTTGGGACAGCTGATATTGACCTCCAGAGCGCTGACGCCGGGGATACCGTCCAGTTCCTGCGCCAGTTGAGCGTACTCTTCGACGGTCTCGCCGGCGATATTAACGATTACCGGGACGTGCCATTCTGCCCAGAGCGGTGCTTTTTCGGCAATGAGGGCTTTCACCCCGATGTTCTGCAGGCCAATGGAATTGAGCATGCCGGAGGGAGTTTCCACCAGGCGCGGCTGGGAATTGCCGTCTCTCGGTTTCAGCATGGTTCCCTTGCAGACGATGGCCCCGAGCCGCTGAATATCGAACAGGTGGCTGTACTCGGTGCCGTAGCCGAAAGTGCCGGATGCGGTCATGACCGGGTTGGCCAGCTGCAGGCCATTTTTGTTTTTCGGGGCCAGCTGTACGGAAAAGTTCATCATCGTTACCTAAGGCAGTTCGAAGACGGTACCCGTAATATTAAAGAAAAACCGGTCGCCAAATTCATGGGCTAGGGTGCTGATGGCGGGCAGGCTGGTGCAGTGGCAGAGCCCCATCTTCTGCACGTCGAGCTTTCTGAGGTCGGCCACGGTTTGCTGCACCCGTTCTCTGGGGGCATCGACGAGGTGGGAGCCACCAAGTACGGCGTGTATTGGTCTTTCGCCGGTTATTTTCCGGGCATGGTGCAGGGTATTGATAACGCCGCGGTGCGCGCAGCCCAGCACCACCACCAAACCGAGTTCGGTGTCGACGATGAGCGACAGGTCGTCCAGCAGCTTGTCCGGCTGCCAGGCGGAATCGGTTTTGACGAACAGGCCGGAATCAATGGTCTCGTAGTCGGTTATCATGGGGACTTCGCCGGTGGTGATACAGTTTTCGGCCACCTTTGCCGATTCCGAAGTCAGTACGAACACGGCCCCGAGGCTTTCCAGTTCCTGGCGCTGGAAGGGGATGCCGATGTACCGGTCTTTTTTCCCTTTGCGGTGGCGGTATTTGGGCGCCCAGACATCCGGGTGGGCAATCACCTCAATATCTTTACCTATCCGTTGTAAAATCTGGCGCAGACCGCCGGTGTGGTCGAAGTGGCCGTGGCTCAGCACTATCTTGCTGATTTTACTGAATTTGATGCCGAGGTTATCAATGTTATGCGCGGTAGATATGGTCTTGCCGGTGTCAAATAAGATGGTTTCTTTTCCGGTTTCAATGAGAAAGCTCA
>JBARQF010000100.1:0-2116 GCA_049643605.1 Dehalococcoidales bacterium | reverse complement strand
GCCCGGGGTGACTCAGGATTGACTCGGGCACGATATCGGTAACGAAAGCCATCACGTTCAAATCCGGTTTCGATTCAACGTAATTCTCGTAGACCCCCGGGGCGCGCATCTTTCCGGCTGACTGACCGGCACACCGAGCTGAAGTGCCCGTTGTTTGAATGGATTTTCTCTGCCGGGGATATCGGGAGTGGTGTAGACGCCGACTACCTCCTCCCCCATCTCAATTAAAGCTTCCAGAGTTTTCTCGGCAAAGGCTGCCTGCCCGATAAGAACGATGCGCATCTGTTCCTCTCCTGTCGCTTATAGCGCTAGCCCATAATTTAGCCCACACCAGAAGTCATGTCAAATCAGGGTTGAAAC
Source organism: Dehalococcoidales bacterium (assembly GCA_049643605.1). Classification (GTDB taxonomy): domain Bacteria; phylum Chloroflexota; class Dehalococcoidia; order Dehalococcoidales; family RBG-16-60-22; genus E44-bin89. Next base: position 1,756 of record JBARQF010000100.1, on the reverse strand, counting down.
TCATTTGATACGGCGTTAGAATGCAGCGGGAAAAAACGAAGTATAACTAAGCGAGAGGGAAAATAGACAGACCGATAAAATTATCCGGTAAAGCGATTTCAGAACTGGTGGATAAGGGGAAATTAAAACGCGCCGATGTACTGGTCACGCGCTCCAAGGGCAGCCTGCTGGGCTGGCTCATACGCTTCGGCACGCAGAGCTACTGGAACCACGCCGCCATGGTCTACGTTATCAGAAATCCGGAATTGGGCTATGACAGCACCTTTATCATTGAATCGGGGGGTGGGGGGATTGATATCCACAATGTCGCGCACTATCTTGAGCGCCCGAAGAAGTACGATGTCGGCATCAAACGACTGGGGAAAGACTGGTTTCAGAATGATGAAGATGATGGGCTCCGGTTCCGGCGAAAAGTGAGGGGTTTTGCCCTGGAAGAGATTGATGATAAATACAATCACCGGCTCATTGTGGACATTGCCCGCAAGTTACTGCGTCAGCTTGTCCTGGCGGCTATTTTCCCCTGGCTGCACTGGAAAAAATCTTCTCAACGAAGGGCACGAGTGCCGGGGATTGCCAGTCGGCTGGACATAAATGCCTATATCTGCAGCGGTTTCGTCCAGTGGGCGTACTACCGGGGAGTGGGCAAAGTGCTGGAGGAAACCGACGATGCGGATAGCCAGAAACTGCAGGACGTTATCTTTAATCCTGAAGTCAGGCATGATGACAGTGAGGAAGTGCTCCTGTCAACGACCCCGGCTGACTTGGCCGGCAGCGATAAGTTAACCTGGAAATACAGTGTAAAAGACGGGAACGTTTGGGAAGTTAACGGCCGGAATGAAGTCGGTTTTGTACTGGGGAAAAAGTAGCCAAATCACGCGGTTCTGGTGTAAAATGATGGCTGGTGCGCCATTTCAGGAAATAACGGAGTCGACTATTTGGGTAAACAGAAAGTAAACAGCGTGCTTCCTCCCGGAAGCTATTACTTTTCCGGTGATGAGGCGGTTGCCGAGGGTGCCATCGCGGCGCGATGCGGCTACTGCGCCGGCTACCCGATTACTCCGGCCACTGAGACACTGGAAAGGCTTTCCGTCAGGTTTGGGGAGGTGGGGGCGGCATTCATGCAGATGGAAGACGAAATTGCCTCTATCTGTTCCTGCATCGGGGCGTCATGGGCGGGGGCAAAGGCGATGACCATTACCTCCGGACCCGGTTTCAGCCTGATGCAGGAAGCGATTGGCTACGCCGTTTTTACCGAGACGCCGCTCGTGCTGGTTGATGCGCAGCGTTCCGGTCCCAGCACCGGGCAGGCGACCCGGGTGGGCAGCGCTGATATCATGCAGGCCAAATGGGGCTCGCACGGTGACTACCTGGCTATTGCCCTTTCTCCATGGTCGGTACAGGAACTGTACGACCAGACCATCAACGCCTTCAATCTTGCCGAGCGCTTCCGGGTGCCGGTTTTTGTCATGGCCGAAGAGGCGACCGCCCACCTGCACGAAAGGATAGAGGTCGGCGCTGAGGTTGAACTGTTCAATCGAGAAAAGAAGCCGGGCGCGCCTCCGTTCGGCACGGAAGAAGAAGACGGCGTGCCGCCGATGCCCGTTTTCGGTGACGGTGAAAAATTGCTCATCACCGGCTCCACCCATGATGAATGGGGAGTGATGAAAATAACCCACCCGGAGATTCACCGCAAGCTGGTGACCAGACTGCAGAAAAAAATCCTGAATCGCAGCCAGGAAATAATACAGTATGATAG
>JBARQF010000099.1:0-5621 GCA_049643605.1 Dehalococcoidales bacterium | reverse complement strand
TGGAGAGACTGAGCGCGGCCACAGGGAAGGGGCTGGTCAGGGCATGCCACGACTGCAGCGAGGGGGGTATCGGCGTGGCGGTGGCGGAGATGGCTTTCGCCGGCGGGCTGGGGGCGAACATAAGCCTGAAAGAGGTGCCGTTGGGTGGGCCGATAGACCGTGATGACTTCATCCTCTTTTCGGAGTCGAACAGCCGGTTCATCGTCGAGGTGGCGCCGGATAATAAAGACGAGTTTGAGAAAGAGTTGAAAGGCACGCCTTTTGCCCTGATTGGTCAGGTGACTGATGAAACAAGGCTTGAGGTTCACGGTCGGAAGGGCGCCAGCGTTGTCTCCATATCCATAGATGAATTAAAGGAGGCCTGGCAGAAGCCGCTCAGGTGGTGACGGATGGTTAAGACAATCGTGCTGCGGGCTCCGGGAACCAACTGCGATGCTGAGACCGTCTACGCCTTTGAGCAGGCCGGTTCAGAGGTGGACCTGGTTCATGTCAACCGAATCATCAGCCACGAACGGAAGCTCGCCGACTACCAGATACTGGTCATTCCCGGTGGCTTTACCTATGGCGATGACATCGCTGCCGGTAAAGTGCTGGCCAACGAGCTTCAGCTCAAGATGGGGGAGGACATCAGGCGTTTCTTTGAGGCCGGCGGGCTCATTCTGGGCATCTGCAATGGCTTTCAGGTGCTGGTCAAAGCCGGGTTTTTACCCGACCCGCACAGTGATGGCCATTCACAGGTAACGCTGGCGGCCAATGATTCGGGCAAATTCGAGTGCCGATGGGTGAACCTGGCGGTAAATAAAGAGAGCCCGTGCGTTTTCACGAACGGAATGGAGAGCATGTATGTCCCGGTGGCGCACGGCGAGGGTAAGTTTGTGGCCGCTCCGGAGGTTCTACCGGATATAAACGTCGTCGTTCGTTACACTGATGAGAAGGGCGATATTGAGGCCGGTTATCCCCACAACCCCAATGGCTCTGTGGGCAATATTGCCGGCATCTGTGATTCTTCGGGGCGTATCTTTGCCCTGATGCCCCACCCCGAGCGACACATCAGGGGCACGCAGCACCCGCAGTGGACCAGGCTGGGCGCCAAGCAGTACGGTGATGGCTTTCCGATATTCCGGAATGCGGTAAGGTGGGTGCAGGGGTCGTAGCTGAGAACTGAACTTGACCAGCTTTCTATTCTGGTGCTTTGTTGGGTCCAGTATCTATCATTGCCCACGGTAATCTCTGGTTTTCCGGCCATTTCTGGTGAGCGTAAAAGTCAGCATCCAGCTGGCATTTAGCCACTGCCTTTCGCCAGCCGGCGAGCGAACTCTCCTCGATATAATTCAGTACCCGGGCGGCGTTCGTATCACCGCGGGCGAGCACTGCTTGAACCTGGCTCCACGCCGGGCTTTCACACTTCAGCTGGATGCCCCTGGGTGCCAGGCTGCTTTTTAATCGGGCAATCCGCTGCTTCAGCGTCTCTACTGGCGCCATGGGCAGTCGCTGAAACGGCGTGCCGGCCTTGGGAACAAACGGCGCGATATTGAGCGAGAGGCGGGCACCTTTTGCTTGGCGGTCGAGCATATTCTTGCACTGTAGCGTCAGCCTGACGATTTCTTCTATGTCCTCATCGGTCTCTGTAGGCAGGCCGACCATGAAATACAGCTTGAGCTGCTTTACGCCGTGGCTGGCCAGCCGGTCAACCGCACCGGTAATATCAGCTTCGCAGATGCCTTTGTCGATAACCTGGCGCAGGCGTTCCGAGCCAGCCTCAGGGGCAAGGGTTATCGTCCGGGCGCCCCCGCCGACGATGTCAGCAAGTACACGGTCCGGGAGGTTACTGGCACGCATTGAGCTCATGGAGAACTGCGCCCCCATCCGGCGCAGGCCGGTCAGCAGTTCTTCAAGGTGAGGATAGTCAGAAATTGCCGGCCCCACCAGACCCAGGCGTTTTCGGTAATGGAGGCCTTCCTCTGCCTGTGCGAGCAGGGTGTCGACCGAGCGGAAGCGCATCGGTTTGAAGACGTTACTGACCAGACAGAACCGGCAGCGCCAGGGGCAGCCCCGTTCCACCTCAATCAGGTATAGGTCACCCAGCTCGGTGTCTCTGGTCAGTACGACCGAACTGACCGGGAAGTCGTCAAGGTCTTCTGCCCGCTGGCGAGTTACGGGAGTCACTGGCGGTATCAAAGGGACATACATGCCGGGCACGGAAGCCAGCGACTTCAGCAGCTCCTCCCGTCTCCCATTTATATTATCGGTTATCAATGGCAGCAGGCCGGGCAGCAGTTTTTCTGCCTCCCCGACGCCGAAGCCGTCGAAGAATGGAGCCAGAGGCATGGGGTTGGCGGTGATGCAGGGCCCGCCGGCGATAACCAGCGGATGGCTTTCATCACGGTCGACTGAAAACGGCGGGATGCCACTGGCTTTTAGTATGGATACGACATTGAAGTAATCGACCTCGTAAGAGATGGTGAAAGCGACCGCTTTGAAATCGGAAAGCGGTCGCCTTGATTCAATCGATACCGGAGGAGTTTTCCGTTCCTGGTTACCCCTTTCCCAGAAAACCCGCTCGCACACGATGTCGCGGTGCCCGTTGAGCAGGGAGTAAAGTGCGTGCAGGCCCAGATTGGACATGCCGATATAATATGAGTTGGGATAAACGAGGGCGACGGGTAATCTGCCGCCCCAGTCTTTGATGACGGTGCCTTCTTCTCGGGCAAGGCGCTCCCTGAGGCTGATTTCCAATCCCTGGGCTCTGCCTCCTCCTTACCGGTTCATGCCATATTATGATTTCCAGCAGCCTCTCATGAACTGCTTGTTCAGGGTGACTACTCTATCGGCCACGTTTCGCAGCAGCCAAGACGTGCCCCTTTTACCGAACAGAGCCACTTCAACATGCTTGCCGTTATCCTTCACCGCCTGAAGGGCGCCAACATAGTCGCTGTCACCGGCAACGAGAACCACCACGTCGTAGTTGTTCTTGAAACTGTGGGTCAGCATATCCGTGGTCAGCTGGACGTCAATGCCTTTCTCGTACGGGGGCACGCTCGGCCAGTTGTTGTAGACCAGCCGGCCCAGGCGCAGCTCAATGTACGGTACGGCGTTCACCCCGGCGAAAAACGCCTGCTGGTGCCGGTAGCGTTCCGGTTCCTCTCTCTTGCCCACCTTGGCGTTGTAGTAATAAATCCGGATTAACTGACGGCGATTCAGGAGCTTGTGGCAGAACTTGCCTATGTCAAGGTCAGTCCGGCCGAATATATTTTTCAGCGAGTGGTACATGTTGCTTCCGTCGATGAATATCATTATCCGCTCGGCCATTTTCACTGCCTCCTTGGTTGGGTAAAACCTTACCCTTTTCCCAATTATATAGCCTTTGTCGAGAAATTACGACTGTTCTTATTTATTTGCGGGGTGGCGAAGGTGAGTGGTATAATTGGCCGAAATATTCCGCCCGGAGTTCAGGAATGAAGCTGACCCGTGAAGAAGTGCTGCACATTGCCCGCCTTGCCCGCCTCGGGCTGACCGAAGAGGATGTCGATAAATTCAGAGAGCAGCTGTCCAATATATTGGAGAACTTTGAAATTCTGCAGCAGGTAGACACCGCAGATGTTCCGCCCACCGCCCAGCCGCTCGCGCTGCAGAATGTGATGCGAGACGATGAGGTAACTCCCTCCCTTGTCCCCGAGGATATCCTGGCCAATGCCCCCCGCCGGGAAGGGGACTGCTTCCGCGTCCGGGCCGTGCTGGAATAATATCATTGTCGGAGAGAGTTTTGCCAGACAACCTTGCCGAATTAACCATTCATCAGGCTCGCGAATTGCTTAAAGGCCGGCAGCTCTCATCAGTGGAGTTGACCCGGGCGTATCTCGAACGTATCTCAAGGGTTGAGCCTGAAGTTCAAGCCTTTGTCACCGTGACCGATGAGCTGGCGCTGAAGCAGGCGGAGGCGGCCGACCGTCTTCTGGCAGATGACAATGCCGGCCCACTCGCCGGCATTCCGGTCTTAATCAAAGACGTTATCTGTACCAGGGGGGTCAGGACCACCTGTGGCTCCAGGATACTGGAAAACCTGGTGCCTCCATACGATGCCACCGTCGTCGAGAAACTAAAGGCCGGTAACGCTGTGATTCTCGGCAAGGCGAACATGGACGAGTTTGCCATGGGCTCATCAACAGAGAACTCGGCGCTGTTCGTTACCCATAATCCCTGGGACCTGAGCCGGGTCCCCGGCGGCAGCAGTGGTGGCTCGGCGGCAGGGGTTGCTGCTGGAGAGACGGTCTATGCCCTGGGCTCGGATACCGGCGGCAGCATCCGCCAGCCGGCTGGTTTCTGCAGTGTTGTTGGCTTCAAGCCGACCTACGGACGGGTCAGCCGCTATGGCCTGGTGGCTTTTGCCAGCTCGCTCGACCAGATTGGCCCGCTCACCCGGGACGTTACCGACTGCGCGCTGGTTATGAACGCCATCGCCGGTTACGATAGCCGGGATTCCACGTCAGCGCCCGAGCCGGTGCCGGATTACACGCAGTGCCTGAATGCCGACCTCAAGGGCATGCGTATCGGCGTGCCTAAAGAATACTTTGTCGAGGGGATGCAGGCGGAGGTGGGCACAGCGATCAAAGCGGCCATCGGACAGCTTGAAAAACTGGGGGCGGAAATTGATTGGGAGGTCTCATTGCCTCACACCCCGTATGCCCTCGCCGTTTATTACATTATTGCCCCCTCGGAGGCTTCCGCCAACCTGGCCCGTTATGACGGCGTCAAGTACGGCTTTTCCTATCAGGCGCCGAGCATGTGGGAGTCGCTGGAAAAGACCCGCCAGTACGGCTTTGGCGCCGAAGTAAAAAGGCGTATCATGCTCGGCACGTATGCGCTGTCGGCCGGTTACTACGACGCTTACTACCTGAAAGCGCAGAAAGTCAGAACGCTGATACGACGTGAATTCGACCAGGCATTTGAAAAATACGATGCTCTGGTAACCCCCACTTCCCCCACCGTTCCCTTCAAAATAGGGGAGAAGGTGGACGACCCGCTCCAGATGTACCTCAGCGACGTCTGCACTATGCCCGTGAATATCGCCGGGCTGCCCGCGATTTCCATCCCGGCGGGCTTCGCCGACGGCCTGCCCGTCGGCATGCAGATTATCAGCAAACCCTTTGGGGAGGAAACGATTTTGAAGGTCGCCCACGCCTACGAGCAGTCGACCGAGTGGCATAAGAGACGACCGAGGATTTAGTCTCTGGGAGGTGGTATTATGGTTAATTATCATCCATGGCTATTACAAGTGGGAGATTTACCAGGAAGGTGGGATCGAGGTGAAATAAAACCTGACCCAGAATGGCAGCGAGGTTATATCTGGAAGTTAAAGGATGAAGAGCTATTAATTGATTCCATATTAAGAAGCATACCAATCCCAAAATTCTATTTGACGCAAGATTTTGACTCTCATAAAAAAGCTAATGTTCATAATGTAATTGATGGACAGCAAAGGCTCACCGCAATATATCGCTTCTTAACTAACAAATTTCCAATAAAAATTGATGGAAAAGAATATTATTTTAAAGATTTAGACAAGGCAAAAGTAGAAAAAATCACTAGCTACGAATTACACGGGCATACTTTAACTGATTGGA
>JBARQF010000098.1:0-7430 GCA_049643605.1 Dehalococcoidales bacterium | reverse complement strand
GTCGTAAACTAGAGCTTATCAAGAATAATAATCAGGTCTGCGTGGAAATAGACACGGATGTTGAGATTACCGGTGCCGAAAAACCCTGCGGCTGGTCAACCAGATACCGGAGCATTATCGGCGTGGGTCGCGCGCATATCCTGGAGGATGAAGCCGACAAAGCCCGGGGGTTGACGGTGCTTATGCGGCAGTTTGGGGAAAAAGGGTCGACCGTGGCATTTGAAAAGGCTGACCGTACCGCGGTGGTAAGAATTGATATTGAAAATATCACCGGGAAAAAGTCGGGCTGCTGAAGAGGAGGAGCGATGGTTAGGATGCGGAAAAGCTGGCGCGAGAAACTGCACGATAGCAAAGACCTGCCCAGAGTGGTTGGAAATCTAATAAGCAAATAAGTGAGGAGGGTAATTCTTAATGCTAAAAGGCAAGGTTCATAAGTACGGCGCCGATGTGAACACCGATGTCATCATTCCGGCGCGTTATCTGAATATTTATGACCCGGTGGAGCTGGCCAAGCACTGTATGGAGGACATCGACGAGGATTTTCTGAAGAGGGTGGAGCCGGGCGATATCGTGGTGGCGACCACTAATTTTGGCTGCGGCTCCTCACGGGAGCACGCCCCGATGGCACTCAAGGCGTCCGGTATTTCCTGCGTTATCGCCAAGAGCTTCGCCCGCATATTCTTCCGTAATGCCATCAATATAGGTTTGCCCTTACTCGAGAGCTCTGAGGCGGTGGATAATACCGAGGCCGGCGATATTGTGGAAGTTGACCTCTCCAGGGGTGAGATAAAAAACGTCACCAAAAACCTGACTTTTACCGCCAGCGCCTATCCCGATTTCATGGCCGAGATTATTGCCTCCGGCGGGCTGATTGAATATACGAAGAAACGCTTAACGAGCGGGAGAGTTTAAGATGAAGTTTCGCATTGTGGTCTTACCCGGAGATGGCGTTGGCCCGGAAATTACGCAGGCCGCGGTCGATGTACTTCAGGCCGTGGGCAAGAAATACGGGCACACGTTTGACCTGTATGATGGCCTTGTCGGTGGAGCGGCGATTGATGCCACCGGGGTGCCGCTGCCGTCGGACGTGCTGAAGATAAGTAAAAAAAGCGATGCCGTGCTGCTGGGCGCGGTCGGCGACCCCAAATTTGATGCTCCCGACGTAAAAGTCCGTCCCGAAGAGGGTATCCTGGCGCTGCGCAGAAAGCTGGGATTATTTGCCAACCTGCGTCCGGTCAGGACTCTGCCGATGTTGATTAATGCCTCGAACTTAAAACCCGAAGTCGTGGAAGGGGTTGACTTCATCTTTGTCCGCGAACTTACCGGCGGGCTTTATTTCGGCCGACCGAAGAAGCGCTGGCAAACCCCCGATGGCTGGCGTGCGGTGGATACCATGACCTACTCGGAAGGGGAGGTTGAGCGTATCGTGAGGGTAGGTTTTGAGCTGGCCCGGGGAAGAAAGAAAAAACTCATCTCTGTTGACAAGGCCAATGTGCTGGAATGTTCTCGATTGTGGCGGCAGGTGGCGACGGACCTTGCCCAAAGCTACCCCGATGTGGAGTTGGAGCACATGCTTGTTGACGCCTGTTCCATGCGCTTGATACAGAACCCGAAGCATTTTGATGTCGTCGTCTCCGAGAACACATTTGGCGATATTCTGACCGACGAAGCCTCGATGCTGGCCGGTTCAATGGGGATGCTGCCCTCCGCCAGCCTGGCCGGTATACCTCAGGAAGGTACCAGGACGCCTGGTCTTTACGAACCGGCTCACGGCAGTGCACCTCGCCGCGCCGGGCAGAACCTGGCCAACCCCATCGCTACCATATTGAGCATGGCGATGATGCTCCGTTATTCCTGCGGCCTGGACGGAGAAGCACAGGCGGTGGAGGCAGCCGTAATTGACGTATTGAACGACGGCTACCGCACCTACGACATTATGGATGAAGGCCAGAAGCAGGTCGGAACCAAAGAGATGGGCGAACTGGTTGCCGGTAAGGTATAAATATAATAAGAAGCAGCCTTATTTCTTCTGCATGAGTTCGATTGAGAAGCCGCCAGTGGCATCGGTGCCGAAGTAAGCCCATATCACCGTCGGTGTTTCGGCACTCTGAGTGATTTTGAATCCCTTCTCGGCCAGCTTGGCCGTTTCCGCTTTAATATCGTCGACGAAGAAGCCGATGTGCTGGATGCCCTCTCCCTTTTTATCCAGAAACTCCTTGACCGGCGTATCGCCTTCCAGCGGCTGTATCAACTCGAAAACCAGGTCGCCCACGCCGCCCTCGGCGTGTCGCAGGTCTAGTTCCCATTCGGCCGGTTTGCCATGCAGGGTTTTATCAACCAGCGGCACTGTCCCCTGCGGTCCCAAAAGGGGAGGGAAGGGGCCTATGCCCATAGATTCGTAAAATTTGATTGCCTTTTCCATGTCCCTGACCACCACCGAGATGTGGTGAAATTTCCAGTTCTGGTGCATCGCAAATCCCTCCTTGTGTATTTATGCTTTAAGCTTAGACGGGCATTTAGTATAATACTTAATATAGAGAAAACTTGCAAGGCGGGAATGAGCTAAAACTCAGGGAAACGTACATGGGAGAAGAGATAAAGAGCGCTCTGGAAATAGCCATGGAGAAGGTGGAGAAGCTGGGGGAGGTAACGGATGAGGAACGCCTGCGATGGAAAAACGTTCCGGCGGGAGAGAAGCTGGCGGCGCGATATTTAAAACAGAACGTGAATCTGCTATCTGAGACGGGCAAATTTGATGAGGGTGCGAAAAAATATGTCATCGAAGGGGCTCAGGACGTGCTGATACGGAACATCGAACTGCCCCGGAACGATTATTCGCGCAAGAAAAACAAGCGGGTTATGGATGGGGTGAAGCTGCTGAAAAACGATAAAGTGGGCGTGGAGAACGCGTTCAGTCGGATGAGGCGTATCTTCGACCACTATGCGGAGCAGGGCGAACAGCAACGAAGGCAGGCTTATGAGGCATTGAAGGCCGAGGTTGAGGCGAAGATACAGCAGGCGGTAAAGCAGCAGATGGGCTCCTTGGCCAATATGAAAATCGATGTGGAGAGCCAGCCCCAATTCCAGGAGGAATGGCGTCGTGTGCTGGCGCAGCTGGATATACAGTATACCAGTGTCCTCAGTGAATACAAACGGGAATTAGCGGCAATATCTTAGAGGAAACAGATGTCTGGTAGTGATGACCGAATTGAACAAGCCGTCTGGCGTACCGAGATAATAAGGCTGCCGAAACAGAAGCTGGCCACTTTTGGCACGACCAATCTCCACTATTACCTGCTTACCGAGCCGGTATATGCGGAGCTGACCAAAGATGTCAATGAGACAGTGGTGAGGGAAGGAAGAGTTATCGCGGAAAAGCCCAGAATTGTCACTCCTTATTATCTGTCCCACCTGCAGGGGTTCAGCCAGGAAGCCAGCCGTTACCTTGATGCGCTTATCAAGACTTATGGCTCCGATGCCCCCGGGCTCTTTTATACCTACCGTAATGAAGCCAAAGAGCTAACCATTGTCTCGGAACACTGGCGTACAGTGGCTGACCGGCTGAACGCTGAAATTGATAAACGCGGTGACCCTCTGGCGGCGATTGTAAAAGGCGAGGATGAGCTCTGGGACGTATCATTGCTCAAGTTCATCTATGAAGTGGCGAGGGGCGCATTGCCGCACCACGTTTCGCAGATGGGAGCGAGAGGGCTGCTGAACATGGATGCCAGCGGCGTACCGATGGACGCCCGGCTAAGAATCGAAGAGATGTTTAGTCATGTGATGAAGGGCAATTTTGACCCGGATGAGCTGAAGAAGGAGCTCGACCGCTGGAACCTTTTTGCCGAGTACGAAGACCGGTTTTTCGCCATTTTCAAAAAGAAATAGGCGGGCGTAATACGATAGAAAGGACTTGCGGATGGATATTACTTTTATTGAGGCGCGAGACCTGTCCGAAGCCTGGTTTCAGTGCGTCTGCAAAGTGCTGACGGACGGCTACGAATATAAGATTGAACGGGGAAGCTATGCCGGCCAGCAGCGGAAAGAACTTGACTTCGCCGTTGTTAAAATTCGCTATCCCGGGACCAGGCCGCTGGTACCGGACGTGCCTCAGGGAGTGCCGCCGCCGAGCACTATGGACTATGTTGAGGAATACCTGCCATACCTGATGACGGCGCATCGGAAAGAGGGAGAGCAGTACACCTATGGCCAGTACCTGGAAAAGCAGATTGCCGAGGTAATCAAAATGTACCAGGAAGACGGTTATAACACCAACCAGGCCTTTATGGCGGTGGGTGATGCGCAGTCGATCTTTCTCTCTGACCCTCCCTGCCTGAGGGCAATAGACACCCGTATCAGGCATAACAAGCTCAATTTTGTAGTCTATTTCCGCTCCTGGGACCTCTGGGCGGGCTTCCCCTCAAACCTGGCCGCAATTCAGCTGTTGAAGGAATATATGGCCAGTGAGGTCGGAGTTGAAGATGGGGAAATAATTGCCATGAGCAAGGGCCTGCACCTCTATGAATACTCCTGGGAACTGGCTAAAATCGCCGTGAGAATGGACTGAAGCATGGAAAATTTCTGAGAGTGAACGGCTAACCACTTGCCACCGAACAAGTTTACATAAATTACCTACCGGCCAGGTCAGTCAATTGATTCCTCACCAGTAAAGTTAGCGTAAAGGCAAATCTGAATTGAAGATAGAGCTAGCAGTAATGGCAGGGTTGCTCTCATTTTGCTTGCTCGCTATCGGGTGTGCTGCCACGAAAGATTTCGATAAACAGTTAAGCCAGATTGCCAGGCCTTACCGCTTCCACGTTGCGCAATGGGAGGCCAGCACCGTTTTCAACGCAATGAAGCAGGCAATTTGTGAACGGGACAGGGCAAACAGCATCGAAGTGGAAAAAGTGAAAGATTACTTTGATACTGTGGCGCGGATAAAAATTCTGAAATCAGAAATAGAGGCCATAAAAGCAGGCGTCAAGACGGGTGAACTGGATACTCTTGAAGTGGAACTGACCGAACTGCAACAGAAAAGGGATTCACTGGTGGTCGCGGCGGAAAAAGTAATTGCCAAACAGATGAAGGACATCCTTTCGCAGCAGGCTATTTATCACCCGCTCGATAAATACCTGGGGCTGAAAATAAATTTCCCACCGCTGGATTTCAAACTGGAAAAGCCGCCTCACCTGCTGATTATTTCTCCACGTGAAAAAATAGAAAGCATGCGGGAAGTTGTGCTTCAGCAGGAGATGACGACTGCAGAAAGGGAGCAGATTGAGGGAGAGGTCGATAAGCTGGGCGTGTCTTCAATCGTGGTGGAGCTCGGTGGATTCGGGGGGACTTACCCGGCATTCGTTACCAATGAAGCGAGCCTGCGTTTCACCGTTGATGCGGCGGCAGAAGAATGGCTGCACCAGTACCTGTTCTTCAGGCCCTTGGGGTTTCGCTACGCGATGGACGTGCTGGGAGTGAAGCGCAGCTACGAGATTGCCACCATGAATGAAACCGTGGCCAGTATGGCCGGCAAGGAAATCGGCGACAGGGTGGTAGAAAGTTATTACCCGGATTTGAAAAGCGCTGATAACGAACAGGACAAAAAGCCAGGGTTTGATTTCGATAATGAGATGCGTGAGATAAGGAGAGCGGTGGATGAATACCTGGCTCAGGGTGAAGTTGAGCGGGCGGAGGAGTTCATGGAAGAAAAGCGACAGTATCTCGTGTCAAAGGGGTACCATATCCGAAAGCTGAACCAGGCCTACTTTGCTTTTTATGGTGCCTATGCTGACCGGCCGACTTCTGTCAGCCCAATCGGGGGCGAGATGAAGAGGCTGAGGGAACAGAGTTCGTCATTGAAAGAATTTCTCATGACGGTATCGTCTATGACCAGCCGGGAGGACTTGCTGGAAAGCCTGAAATAATATATTTTATGGTATACTGAAGGACACAATGTTTGAGCTTGTCCAAAAGGTGAAGCCGGCATGCCGGAAACATTTTTCGTAAGCCATTATAATAGCCCGCTCGGGACCTATATCATCGCCAGCTCTTCTCACGGTGTCGTTTGTGTCAAGACCGAGTCTCACATGACAGTATTGGTGGCGCGATGGCGACGGAAAGGCATCAAAGCCAGGGACGCTGGCGGTCAGAATGACGGTATAACTGCCGAGCTCGATGCTTATTTTGCCGGTGATTTGCGCGAGTTCAGTATTCCTATCGACCTTCGTGGCACCGAATTCCAGCGTCGGGTCTGGGAACTTCTCCTGCCTATACCATATGGCGAGACCAGGTCATACGGCCAGATAGCCAATGCCCTGGGCCGACCCAAGGCCAGCCGCGCTGTGGGGCAGGCCATCGGCACCAATCCGGTGGCGATTATCGTGCCCTGCCATCGTGTTATCGGCGCCAGCGGCGGGCTGGTTGGCTATGGCGGCGGGCTGCACCGCAAGCAGGCGCTTCTCGAATTGGAGGCCGGACACCTCGGCTAACGCTGACTTCCCCCGCGAATTTAAAGCAAGGAAAACGTTATCTCTTCACCGGTAATGAACTCAAGCAGTGCCGGGCGCTCCTCTTCCATGTTAGCTTTGACCGCCCTCTGGAAGGCGGGTGCAATGTCCGCAGGCTTTTCCACCCTCTCGCCATAGCCGCACATGGCACGCCCCATATCGGCATAGTTACCGCTGAGGTCCCGGCAGCCGTATAGCTCCTGTGAGACAGGCATGACATGCGTCTCAATCGCCATAGTGGAGTTATTCAGCACGACGGTGATAATCGGTATTTTGTTCCGCGCCGCGGTCTCAAAATCTGTCCCCACCATGCCGAAGGCAGCATCGCCCATAAAGTTGATAGATATTTTATCCGGCTTGGCCAGCTTGGCACCCATGGCGAGGCCCAGGCCGGTGCCCAGCCCGTGTGATTTGCCCCAACCGAGATAGCTGCGGGGAGTGGTCGCCAGGTAAAATGGCACCAGCTGGTCGCGGGGGCTACCGGCGTCATGGGTGACGATAGCGTCTTTCGGGTCGATAGTATGCATAAGCTCCCATATGACCCGATATGCGTTGAGGGGCACTTCATCCGAGGTGAGCTTGGCCTGCCATTCCTTCATCCACTCTTCTTTTATCTTTTTAATTTCGTGCGCGACTTTGCCATCGCCTTTTTGCCCCTGCTTGCCCAGGCGCTCTTTCATCGCCTCGATGAACTGCCGGAGCACCAGTTTGGCATCGCCGATGATAGGGTAGTCAGCAAAATAGTTTTTATTGACGTCATCGGCATCTGCAGTGGCGTGAATAATCGTCTTTCCCGCGGGTATCTTGGCTGACATGGAGTGGCGGGAAAAGCTGCAGCCGATGCCTAATATTACATCGCTCTGGTCCAAGAAATGGCGCACCGGTTTGGTCATAGCACGGGCACCTGTACCCAGGGAAAGCGGGTGG